>JANONN010000365.1:0-25013 GCA_031420835.1 Ignavibacteriales bacterium
GCCGCATGTAAGAACTGAAATCGGCCCAAACATCCGAGACATAGTTGGTGAAGGCTTTATCATGCAACCGAAAGTGAAGCTCTTCAGGGGAGAGTGATCGAAGAACGGCGGCAGGATTATGGTTTGATTGTTCCCAGATCAATGGAGAGAGACGGCGAAAGATTTCCTGAGCTTCGGGATTCCAAGTCCACCAGAGATTGTTGGCAAGCAGATGGACTCGTTCGGTAATGGATAATTGTTTGTCGTCGTGCCTTTTTTCCATGATCCTCCAAGAATGATGATTGTTTGTGAAGCGGATGGGAAGGATGCAAAAAAAATAGTAGAAATGCTATGAAGGGAGGTGCGCTTGTTGTTACCGGTGAGCGATCTTATCGAGATGCTATCAGGATCGCTGTAGGCTGTGCAATCCTGAGAGCAGTAGAAATACTGCACGACACAGAAAAGAAAAACCCCCGACAAGTTTATGCCGGGGGTTTTCATGCTACGCGATACAGCAAACAATTAGAAGCCGCTTACATTCAAACGTCCACCCGTTACGCACTTACCTGTTAAGGATGCGGTCGCGACCGTACTATTAAGAATTGCTGATTTGATGGTTGCGGCTGATGCAGTGGGGTTCGATGCAGCATAGAGCGCCGCACCGCCGGTCACGTGCGGTGTTGCCATCGAGGTTCCGCTGTATGACCCATATGTGGAGGACTTTCCACTTTTGCTGGGTAGCGTTGAGAAGATGCCTGATCCGGGTGCGCCAAGATCAACCGTTTTTACGCCGTAATTGGAGAAACTAGATATTGCGCCCGTGGAAGTGATCGAGGCAACCGCAATGATATTGGCATTCGAATAACCGGAAGGATAACGTATCGTCGCATCGTTATTGGCTCCGGCGTTACCTGCCGCGGCCACGAACAAAATGTCCGCCGCATTTGCGCGTCCAATGGCATCCTGCAACGCTTGCGAGAATCCACCACCACCCCAGGAGTTATTGGTCGCCGGAATATTCAGCCCGTGACGAGTCTTGAGGTCGGTGATATAGTCAACTGATTTTACCGCATTGGCAGTGGTACCACCGCTCGATCCTAAAAACTTCACGGTGATCATTTTAACGTTCCAGTTAACCCCAACTACGCCTTTACTATTACCGCCTTTGGCGCCAATCGTGCCAGAGACATGCGTACCGTGATCATCCCCGGCGCCATCGTACGTAGAGTTGTCATTGCCGGCGAAGTCCCACCCGCGGATATCGTCTATGTAGCCGTTACCGTCGTTGTCTATTCCGTCAGCCGCGTCAAAGGGGTTCGTCCAAATTTGACCCGAAAGATCTTCGTGGGCCCACATGGCTCCCTCGTCGATCACGCCAATGTGCACATTAGTCGATCCAATACGATCCACCGCCCAAGCTTCACCCGCCTGACTTCCAAACTGATTGACCGGAGACGTCCCATCACCATACATTCCCCAAAGTGAGCCGTTGGTGTAATACGGATCGTTCGAGGTTGCATCGTGGTAGTAGTAGTAATTGGGTTCAGCGTACTCGACATCAGGTGAATTGCGAAGAACGCTGACAGCAGAACGAACAGACATTGGGGTTCGTAGAACGGCGAGGCCCTCAACGTCCCCTGCCCGCCTCATTGCTTGTGTCTGAATTCTCTCACGAACGACAGCACTTGCGGCTTTGAGGGCAACTTCACGCCTTGCTGCCGATACTCCTGACCTAAACTTCACGATCACTTCGCCGACCACAAATTCGGGCCGTGAACCCTGGTCGCCTGCTTGCATTGATGTGGCGATCTCTTGTGTGACCTGATTCTGTAGAACTTGCTCTTCAGCCTCTGGGGTACTGAGAACCGACCCCTGATCAGTACAACCGACGAGCGAGAGCACAACCGCAGCCATCCCGACCAGAACGACTTGCATTAACTGCCGCATACGACCTCCATAGTGATTGAATAGGTAACTTGATCTATCTAAAAAGTTGTATAAATGTAGTCTCTTTGCCGTCGACAGTCAAGCCAAAACTTTATTAGAGACTTCTAATGTGACGGAGGTGGCATGAACATCTGAGGGATCCAGATCGCCAGGTCTAAAGCCTGGTTCGTCGAAGTCTTAGGGAATTCAGCACAACACTTACCGAGCTAAAGGCCATGGCTGCGGCAGCGTACATTGGGTTCAACAGTCCGACTGCCGCGATGGGGATACCGATGATGTTATAGATGAATGCCCAGAAGAGATTCTGTTTGATGGTGCGGATGGTGCGGTGCGAGAGCAGAATCGCTTGTGGCACACTCAGCAAATCGTTTTTCATGAGCGTAATGTCTGCCGCTTCAATCGCAACGTCTGTACCACTTCCCATCGCAATGCCGACATCGGCTTGAGCGAGCGCGGGTGCGTCGTTAATTCCATCTCCAACCATCGCGACAACGTTTCCTTCTTTCTGAAGAGCGAGGACATGTGCTGCCTTGTCCTGCGGCATTACTTCGGCAATTACCCGGTCAATGCCAGCGTGATTGGCGATGGCTTCAGCAGTGCGACGGTTGTCGCCGGTGATCATGACAACATCAAGCCCCATTGCACGAAGCTTCTTCACGGCGTCTAGTGATGACGGCTTGATGGTGTCGGCAACCGCGATGATTCCGGCAAGCATTCCATTGATCGCAACGAAGATTGGTGTCTTGCCTTCTTTCGAGAGTCGTTCTGCGGCAGAGCCGGCGGAATCAATATTGATAGACCATTCCTTCATCATCGTTGGATTTCCAACTGCGATCGCATTGCCGTTCACAACAGCTGTCGCTCCAAGTCCGGTGTGTGACTGAAACGATTCCACTTCGCTGAGAGGTATTGCTCTGCCGGCGGCGTACTCAACAATTGCCTGGCCCAGCGAATGCTCGGATCTTTTTTCGAGTGAAGCGCTCTGGCGCAACATTTCGATTTCGTCATATTCGTTGAGCCGAATCACATCGGTCACAGAGGGTTTGCCTTCCGTGACGGTTCCAGTCTTGTCCAACACAACTGTCTGAATCTGATGAGCTCTCTCCAAGCTCTCTGCATTCTTGATCAGAATCCCGCGCGTCGCACCGAGTCCGGTCCCCACCATAATCGCGGTCGGTGTGGCAAGTCCTAACGCACAGGGACAGGCAATAATAAGCACGGCGATAAAGTTGATCATTGACGCGGTGAATGGCAACCCGCCAATAACATACCATGCCAGGAATGTTACAACAGCAATACCCATAACCGTCGGGACAAAAACAGCGGCAGTCTTGTCAGCAAGCGTTTGGATATTCGCCTTCGAGCCTTGCGCCTCCTCCACGAGTTTCACAATTTGTGCGATGACTGTCTCTTTCCCGACTGCTGTTGCCCGAAACTCGATGCTTCCATTCTTGTTGATCGTCCCACCGATGACTTTCTGGCCGACCGTCTTCTCAACCGGAATACTTTCACCCGTCACCATGGATTCATCGAGCGACGTGAAGCCGTTGGTGATGATGCCATCCACCGGAATTCTCTCACCAGGCCGCACGATAACAATGTCATCGTGGACCACTTCTTCAATGAGAATATCCTGTTCCCGTTCGTTGCGAATCACACGTGCCATCTTCGGCTGAAGTCCGAGCAGCTTCTTAATTGCATCGGATGTCCTGGTCTTAGCCTTCGCTTCCAGCAGTCGTCCCATAAGAATCAGCGTGACAATGACTGCTGCGGTATCAAAGTAGACATCCATCCGCAGATCAAACGGAAACCAATGGGGGAACAATACGACGAGCGTGCTGTAGAGATAGGCGGTTCCCGTTCCGACAGCAACAAGTGTGTTCATGTCGGATGTGAAATGCTTCGCCAACTTCCACGCGATCGTGAAGAAGCGCTTGCCCGACACGACCATCACCAACGTTGTTCCAATCAGGAGAAGTTTGTTGATATCCTCCATTGAGAGTGGCGACCGAGACATGAACCAGTCGGTCATCATGATCATGCTGACGATCATGATCGGCAGCGTGAGGATGGCGCTGAAGATGAACTCGTACTTGAGTTTGAGATAGCCTTCCGAAGGCTCCCCCCGCGTCTCAGCCCGACCTTCGGAAGGTTTCTCTGCAGGCACCAAAAGCTTATAGCCCGCTTCATCAACGGCGCGGGCGAGGTTCGGAAACTCCACTTTCGTTGGATCAAACGTCAACGTTACTTTTTCTGTGGCGAGGTTCACATTTGCTTCCTGAACGCCCTCAACCTTCTTCAGCGTCTTCTCCACGCGCAGCACGCAGCTTGCGCAGGTCATGCCTTCGATTGGGAGTGTAAGAGTTTGAGTTTTCATCGTCCTCAGTGCTTCAATGGTTCTTCGTGTATCCTGCGGTCTTTTCTTTTTGGAAGTCTGCGTTGCCTACTTTTGAATCTAATCCAAAGCTATTACACAGAGAGACACGGAGGATTCACTGAGAGACACAGAGCAAGAATCCTATGGAATCGTGATTCGGCTTCTGAATTGACTTTCTCTGTGGAACTCCCCGCCAGACCGCGTGGCGCCCGCCAGCCATGTGTCGGGCTGGGGCTGGTGTGTCATGTTTTTCTTTTCGATGCTAAAACATTAGCGTTAGTTCGTTGAGATCAATCTATATCCTGCTTCTTCAATCGCCTGCGCCAATTGTTGCGTCGTAATTTTCGTTTCGTCAATCTGCACCTTCGCACTGCCGATCTGCACGTCTTCCACACTTGTATTCGCCAGCTTGCTCAGTTCTTTCCGCACAGACATCACGCAATGTCCGCAGGTCATTCCTTCGATTCTTAGTTCTGCTGTTTTCATTTCAATCTCCTTGATAAGAGTCTTGTTTCGGGAGAAAATATACGGCAACATTCCGCGGTCTGTCTTACAGAATTTTGAGTAAGAATTGCAAGATTATCCAAGGCCGGAAAAAAGTAAGCCATCTCTGGAGGATGGCCCCTTTTTGTTTTGCTGTGAGGCAGAAATCCTGCAGCTAATGCCTCATCCCCACATGGTCAATTGGATGACGATGTGCGCCTCCCAACTTCTTGAACTGGCTCGGCGTCATGCCGGTCACTTTCTTAAACTGGTTCGAAACATGAGCCACGCTGCTGTAACCCATCATGTAGGCGATTTCGCTCAAGTTCATTTCACCGTACTTGATCAGTTCTTTCACCCTCTCGATCTTTTGCAGAATAGCGTAATGTTCTATGGTAATTCCTTCCACAGAAGAAAAGAGCGTGCTGAGGGAATGATAATCGTGTCCAACTTCGCGGGTGATGAACTCGGAATCCTTGGTTCGGATTGGGTTTCTCTCGTGGTCGTTCTGAACCAATTTCAAGACTGCATGTTTAATTCTCTCGATTGTCTTCACGCGTTTGTCTTCGATCAGTTCAAAGCCGTTTTCATGGAGGACGTTGCGGATTTTTTCGATAGGGAGTTGTTTGGAAGCGCCACTGACTTCCACTTCTCCTAAGACTACGTTCCGCACGTCGAGACCAAGTTTCGTGAATTCTTCCCGCACGACCTTGATGCAGCGTGGACAGACCATGTTTTTGATGTAGAGTGTAGAATGTCCCAGCGTTTTCTCGGCTATCTTATTTCTTCTTGTCATTTGAGCTTTCGCATTTGACATTTTTCATTCTACCATCTCCTCGGCGCATTCTTGATGCAGCGAATTGTATCCCGCGCAATCAGTAGTTCTTCGTTCGTTGGAATGACGAAGACGCGCACGCGACTACCGGACTTCGAAATCTCTGCTTCTTTTCCACCCGCGATGCTGGCGTTGAGGACCTCATCAATCTGGATTCCCAACCATTCAAGTCCGCTGCATATTCGTTGACGAATTATTGCTGAGTTCTCGCCAATTCCGCCGGTAAACACAATGGCGTCGGTGCCGCCTAACTCGGCAAGGTACGCGCCAATGTATTTCTTGATGCGCACGCAGAAAAGATCGATGGCAAGCTTCGCCCGCCTGTCCTGATGCTCGCGCTCCTCATCGAGCAGCTCGCGCATGTCGTTGGTGAGTCCGGAGATGCCAAGCAAACCGGATTGCTTGTTGAGTAGGGCGTCAATTTCGGGTAGCGACATTCCCTCCTTGTGTGAGAGAAATTCAATGATGGAAGGATCAACATCGCCCGCTCGTGTTCCCATTACGAGACCTTCCAACGGCGTTAATCCCATCGTGGTATCTACCGAATCGCCGGCGCGAATGGCGCAAGCGGAACAACCGTTCCCCAAATGAAGCGTAATAATGTTCGTCTCCTCGCGCTTCTTTCCTGCAATCTGGCGGTACCGATAGGCCACATACCGATGCGATGTACCGTGAAATCCGTAACGCCGAATCTTGTGCCGCCGGTAGAGCTGGTAGGGAATCGCGTAGTGGTATGACGTCTCCGGCATCGTCGTATGGAATGAAGTATCGAACACGGCAACCTGCGGAACGCCCTGGCCAAGCAACTCCCGCGCTGCGTAAATGCCTTTCAGGTTTGCCGGATTATGCAGTGGGGCCAACTCTATACACTCTTCGATTCCATCAATGACGCTTTGGTCAATGATAACCGACTTTGAAAACTTCTCTGCCCCGTGTACGACACGGTGACCAACGGCGTGAATATCAGAAAGCGATCGAATATCGGGGATTTGTGCTTCCGGTGAGATCACCCATCGGAGAAGAAAATCGAGTGCCGCGCGGTGATCTCGTAACGGGGCGGCTTGTTTCACCGTCGGGCGTCCGTTTGACTGGAGTGTAATAAGTGATTGGCTTCCGATCCGCTCGATGATCCCTTTTGCTTTCATCACGTCGGCGTTCTTTCCGATGAGGTCGAGATCGGTTTCGATGATTTGGAATTTAAGCGAAGAAGAACCGCAGTTAAGGACGAGTATGTTCATGGCGGAGATATCCAGATTTGACTGATGATCGTGGATGAAGTTCTTAAGAAATGATCAGAATGTTCCTCTCATCTTCAGCGTTCTCAAAGCAATGTACCACAATCATTTTCGTTCCGCAAACGTCATCCCAATTCCCTTTCTGTTCCAATTTTTGTTATCTTCACGACACTTGAAGAAAGGAGAATTCTCATGAAATTCCTTCGCTGGATTCTTATGGGATGGATGATGGTGCTGGTGAGCACTGCATCCGCACGTCAGTCGCAGTTCTTCGATATTACAAAAGTTGCCGATGGTGTCTATGCAGCCGTTGGAAAGCCGGGGATTCTCTCCAATGCCGCGGTGATAGTCACGGATGACGGCGCCATTGTCATTGACACGCATTTGCGGCCAAGCTGGGCAAAGGATCTGATCGCAGAGATCAAGAAGTTGACGAACAAGCCGGTGCGTTACGTAATTAACACGCACTGGCACGGGGACCACGTGCAAGGGAACAAAGCATATTACGGCGCATTTCCGATCAATACCGAATTCATTTCGCACCATAACACCCGTGATGATATCATTGGCAAGGCGATCCCAAACATCAAGCAGAACCTTGAGGACATTCCGAAACGGATCGCTCAATGGAAGTCGCAACTTGAGAGTGGCAAAGCTTCGGATGGAACAGGATTGACGGACAGTGTAAAGGCGCAACTGAGACAGCAGATCGTAACTCAGGAAACGTATCTTGAGGAATTGAAGACGCTGGAGATTACGATTCCAAATCTCACATTTGAAAAAAGCCTGATCCTCTGGTCTGGTGGTCGCGAAGTGCGCGTGCTCTATTTTGGAGAAGGGCACACACGGGGGGATGTGTTCATCTACCTGCCGAAGGAGAAAATTCTGATCACGGGCGATATGCTCACGGGCGGATTGCCGTTTATGCGCGACGCAGTGCCGTTGGCGTGGGCGTCAACGCTGGAGGCTGTCGGGAGACTCGATATCGAATCAACTATTCCCGGACACGGCACGGTTCAGCAAGGAAAAGATCGTCTGAACCTCGTTGTCCAATATCTAAATGATCTCTATGCTGCTGTCAAAGTTCAGGTGGACAAGAGGGCAACCGTAGAAGATGCCATAAATGTTGTCGGTGATCAACTCGCACCAAAATACGAAAAAGACTTTCCCAACTTCCGAACTGGATTAGGCGGCCCGCTCGGCAACGTGACGAAGACGTATGAGGCAATGAAGGGGAGATGAAAGGGATGGTTCTATTCACCGTGACTCCTAACATTCACTTTCGCTCTTTTGTGATGCACCACAAGACATAGATTGATGACTGAGCCTCCCCGTCGCATCATTCCGGTCATTGTCATTTCTCAATTTGCCGGCACCACCCTCTGGTTTGCGGGGAATGCCATCCTACCTGACCTGCAGAAACAGTGGAACCTGGGTCCCGAGGCAATCGGCATGATCACTTCTGCCGTTCAACTCGGATTCATCGTGGGGACGTTCTGCTTCGCATTCTTCGCCGTCAGTGATCGATTTTCGCCTCGTCTTCTGTTTCTTGTTTCTTCTCTTCTTGGTGCTGCGTTCAATCTTCTTACCCTTTCCACAAGTGAGTTGAATGCTTTTCTTGTGCTGAGGTTCTTGACAGGATGTTGTCTGGCGGGAGTATATCCCGTGGGGATGAAAATTGCCGCCGGTTGGTATCGAGAGGGTCTGGGAAACGCAATTGGCTTTCTCGTTGGCGCGCTCGTCCTCGGTACAGCGTTTCCTCATTTACTCAAAGGCCTGGATCAAACCTTCCCCTGGCAGGATGTGACGATCAGTGTTTCCGCGATTGCAGCATCGGGTGGTCTGCTTATGGCCCTCTTCATTCAGGATGGACCTCGCCTCTCAGCTAACAGCGCCTTCACGCTCCAAGCGATTCCTGCGGTTTTTTCATCGCGCGAATTTCGCTTGGCGGCATTTGGGTACTTCGGACATATGTGGGAGCTATACACGTTCTGGGCATTTACTCCAATGCTTTTGCAAATCTATGCGTCGTTTCATGGAATGGAACTGAATGTTCCCTTCTGGACATTCCTCATTATTACGGCGGGGAGTTTCGGTAGCGTTGGTGGTGGCATCGTTTCGAAGAAAGTGGGAAGTGCGCGAGTCGCATTCTCGTTGCTGCTCATTTCGGGACTCTGTTGTCTTGTCTCGCCGTTGGTTATTCACGCGCCACCGGAAATTTTCTTATCTTTCCTTGTGCTGTGGGGAATAACTGTCGTTGGAGATTCTCCACAGTTCTCCGCTCTTGCCGCGAATGACGCACCACCGCAGTATGTCGGCTCAGCATTGACGATCATGAATTCAATTGGGTTTGCGATTACCATTGTAAGCATTCAACTCATGAGTTGGCTCGCGCCGCAGGTTGGAGTGCAGAATGTTTTTCTTCTGCTGGCTATCGGTCCGGTTCTGGGCTTGGGTTCTCTATGGCCATTGGTGAGCACGAACAGAGCGCGTTGACGATTAGTTAATCCGCGAGCATTTTAGGCTTGCGGTAATGTGGCTATTCACTTGCCTCCCATGAAAAAGTACACACTCAAACCACTCCCTCACGAGAACCTGCATCTCGTCGTTCCGCAACGGCTGACGGTCAATTACAAGAATGAATTGAACCCGGCGCAGTACGAAGCGGTAACAACGATTGACGGTCCCCTCCTCGTTATTGCTGGAGCAGGAACAGGAAAGACAAGAACGATCCAGTATCGCGTCGCGTATCTTGTGGAGTTGGGTGTCAGACCAGAGAACATCCTGCTTCTTACCTTCACTCGCAAAGCGTCGCAAGAGATGTTGCGGCGTGCAGCCATTTTGTTGGACACGCGGTGCGAACGTGTCGGAGGGGGAACGTTCCACTCCTTCGCCAACAATATGTTGCGCCGGAATGCCCGACTCCTTGGATACGAGACGAACTTCACAATTCTCGATCAAACCGATGCCGAGGATGTTATGAATCTCATCCGCACACGATTGAAGTTCGATACGAAAGAGAAGCGCTTTCCGAGAAAAGAAGCTCTGTCCGATCTCTACAGTCGTTCGTTGAACACGCTCGCGCCGATGAAGGATATTTTAACCGAAGACTATCCTCAGTATCTCGAGCTTGAAGCCGATATTAGAATGGTTCACTCGTCGTACGTCCACTACAAGAAAGAACACAATCTGATGGATTATGACGATCTGTTGGTGAATCTCGCGCTGCTTCTTCGCCAACATGAATCGGTTCGGACGGCGCTCTCGATGCAATACAAATACATCATGGTTGATGAATATCAGGACACGAACCGAGTCCAAGCTGAGATTGTGAAGCTCCTCGCATTCAAGCATCAGAATGTGATGGTTGTGGGGGATGATGCACAATGCATTTACTCGTTTCGCGGTTCCACGATCAGAAACATTGCGGAGTTCCCGGATGAGTTTTCCGATTGTAAAGTCGTGAAGCTCGAAGAGAACTTCCGCAGCACCCAGCCGATTTTGAATTTGGCGAATGAGATTTTGAAGAGAGGAGGGGCAAAGCAGAGGTCGGAGGTCGGCCTGTCCGACGAAACGAAGTGAAGGCGGAAGATCAGAGGTCAGACCTCTGATCTCCGACTTCCGATTTCTGACTTCTGATCTCTGGATATTCCATGTACTACAAAGAACTCTACACGAAAAGACCGGGCGGCGAGCTGCCGCAGCTTGTGGCAACGCAGGACGACAACATGCAATCTCGTTTTGTTGTGCAGAGGATCCTTGAGTTGCGAGAGCAAGGCATTGAATTGAAAGAGATGGCGGTACTCTTCCGATCTTCGTTTCACTCCTTCGATCTGGAAGTTGAATTGGCGAAGGCAAACATTCCTTTTCTAAAGTTCGGCGGATTCAAGTTCATCGAGACCGCGCATGTCAAAGACATGATCGCCTACTTGCGCGTGTTAGAGAATCCACGCGACGTTGTTTCATGGAATCGTATTCTGTTGCTGATTGACGGCGTCGGTCCGCGAACCGCCGAAAAGGTGGTTGACGACATTCTGAAGCGGAGAGTCGCAAGCTCACCTTCAGGAGAAGCAATACTCACCGAGAAGTTCTGGATGGGATACAACGATTACCCGGAGAATGTCCGCAAACTATTTGATGTGTTGAAGCAGGTCGTGAAGCCCGGCATTCCGCCATCGGAGAAGTCCTATCACATCCTTTCGTACTATGAACCGATCATGAAGAACCGCTACGACGACCACGTGAAGCGGAGAAAGGACCTTGAGATCTTCCAAGCGATCACAGAGCGCTATAGTAACGTAAGCTCACTGCTCGCTGACATCGCTCTGGAGCCGCCGAACGAAAGCATCACCGATGTTGCTGCGCCCGGCCCCGAAACGGAATTCCTCACGCTCTCCACCATTCACAGTGCGAAGGGTCTCGAATGGAATACCGTCTTCGTGATCTATGCATTGGAGGGACGCTTTCCCGCAATGCGCTCGGTCGGCACCGATGAAGAGATCGAAGAAGAACGACGACTCATGTACGTTGCGTGCACGCGCGCAAAGGAACACCTTTTCATTACCTATCCCATGAACATTTATGATCGCGACAGTGGCATGATACTAACGAAGCCATCACGCTTCATCCATGGTGTTGACGAGAAGCTTCTTGATCAATGGGTAGTTGAGTAAAGTGATAGATTTAAGAGTTCCGAAAGATTGAACGACGTGAACAAAACCCTACCCCTTTATCTTGATCGCAACGAAAACCTTTTCGGCCCATCGCCAGCATGTCTGGATGTTCTCACTCACATAACAGCGGCGGAGCTCAGCACGTATCCGCGGGAATATGAGCGAAATGTGAAAAGCAAGCTCTCGGAACGTCTTGCAAACGATCTCGGATTATCGGAACAGCAGATCCTCCTGAGCGAGGGAAGTGAGGATATGCTGAAACAAGTGGTTCACTGTTATCTCGCTCCGGGGCATACTATGTTATGTCCTGCGCAATCGTGGTGGTATTATCGGAAGGTTGCTTCAGAAGTAGGTGGCGTAACAACAACATTTGATCTTCAAGAGAAGGGGAAGGGCTTTGCCTACGACGTTGAGAGTATTCTGCGACTTCATCGAGAGAGATCGCCAGCGATCGTGCTGCTCGCATCACCAAACAACCCAACGGGCAATTCTCTGTCGCATGATGACCGGCTCACACTCCTTTCAGAAATGCGGGAGACCATCGTTGTCATTGATGAGGCATACTGGGGATTTGCGGAGGGTCCAACGGTCAACCCCGAAATGAAGCACTTCGGGGTTGACCTTGCCGAGTTCGTGCGCCGTTTTCCCAATGCCATCGTCCTTCGATCCTTCTCGAAGTTGTTCGCCCTCGCCGGGTCACGCATTGCGTATGCAATTGTAGGTAGTGGCGCCGCAAAACTGACTCAGTTTGCTGCGCGCTACTTGGGGTACAATCGAATCTCGGAGAAGTTGGCGCTCGCTGCCCTCGATTCATTCGACTACTATGGAGACGTGAGCAGACAGATTCAGAGAGAGCGGGAGAAGTATTATGACTTCTTCGACGGATATCCGGGGTTCACCTGTTTCCGTTCGGATGCGAATTTTGTTCTTGTAAAGGTAGCGCATCACGTGCTGGACAAACTTCGGTCATTTCTCCAGAAGGAACAGATCTTCGTGAAGTTCTTTCAGGAGCCGGAGTTCAAAGATTGCATTCGGATAACAATTGGGACACCAGAGCAAAACGACCGCTTGAGAGGTGCCCTTCGAAGGTTCTTGGCTGGAGAATCTGTTGCGATGAAGGGACAACAATGAAGTGCATCATTCTCGCCGCGGGAAAATCGGAAAGACTTCGCTCGGTAACGAACGAAACCCCAAAGTGCTTGATCGAGCTTGGGGAAAAGACGCTTCTTCAGAGAACGATCGAGAATGTTCACGCCGTTGGAATTCAAGAGATCGGCATCGTTCTCGGATATAAGGCTGGGACAGTGAGAGATTATGTGAAGCGGACGTTTCCTTTGTTGAATATCAAATTCGCCATGAATCTGAAGTTTGACTCAACGAACAACGCATTCTCTCTGTTGATGGCGAGTGAGTTCTATAAGAGCGAGATGAGACGATTTGTGCCTTCTCAAGCGTTTTTGCTCCTTGATTCCGACATTGTATTTCCGAAGGAGCTTCTTTCATTTCTCATAGCCGCCGGAGTTCACAACAAGGTTGCGGTCCGCGTGCGTGGCAATCACGATGACGAAGAAATTCGTGTGAAGGTCAACGCCCGGAATGAAATCACCGTCATCGGGAAAACCGTGCCATTGAGTGAAACATACGGCGAGTCCATCGGCATTGAAATTTTCTCGCCCGCGACTGCTCTAAAGTTGTTCGATGTGTTGGAGAGTCGCATCCGAAATGGGGTGGGACGAACAGAGTTCTACGAGGCGGCATTCCAGCAGTTGATCAACGAAGGCGAGATGCTGAACGCTGTTGACATTAGTGAATTCCCATGTGCCGAGATTGACACGCCGGAAGATCTCGACTACGTCAAGACCACGATCCTTCCTGCTCTCGATCAGCAAATCCCCTTGTGACGTACAACTACAACACTTCACTCAAGTCACGCTCTTCAGACGAACTGATCAACACGTATGTTCTTCGCCCCATCGCAGGGATGATCGTTCGTGCGCTCTATCCCACATCCATCACACCGAATCAGGTCACACTCGCTTCCATTCTTGCCGGATTGGTTGCTGCCGGACTCTATTACGCAGGTTCACAAGCATCTGTTGTCGTGGCAGGGATGTTGATTACCGTCAAAGACGTCTTGGACTCGGCAGATGGGCAGCTCGCGCGTGCAAAAAGTCAATTCAGTCGCAAGGGGAGGTTTCTCGATTCCATCGGCGACGTGGTGGTCAATGTTGCCGTGTTCAGCGCAATAGGCTGGACGCTCTTCCGCCAAACAGGTGATTGGATGATGATGCTCCATTCGCTTGTCGGATTGGCAGGAATTACGTTACGTGTGTCGTACCATGTTTTCTATCATACATCATTTCTGCATCTGCAGGGGCAATACAAGGTTAACCGTCTGATGGAGGATGTGACGGAAGTTGATCGTCAAGCTGATCCTTCGACTCTGCGTTTTCAGCAGATCTTTGTTCTGATCTATGGCTGGCAGGACCGATTGATGTTTCTGATTGATACGTGGTGCAAAGGAGGAGAGAGAGAAGAGGTTTTGCGAGATGAATGGTACGGCGATATCGCGGGCTTACGGCTGTCGGGCTTGCTCGGGTTTGGGACAGAGCTGTTTCTCCTGATGATCTGCTCGGTGGCAAATCAACTAGAGCTTTATCTAATTCTGAACATCGTTGGAATGAATCTGATTCTTCTGACGTCCATTCTCTACAGGAGAGTTGTTCTTCGAGGAAGGCTATTAATCAAGAAGCGACACGCAAACGGCGAAGTTGGCCAAACCGGCGAAGCCTCCCACGGATCGCTGCAATAAGACTTTTTTCCGAAAACGGCTTTGTGATGTAGTCGTCCACGCCCATTTCCTTGCCGGCTCGAATTAGTGCTTCATCTGTCAATCCACTCAAGAACAAAAACGGGATGTCCTGCAACTCGCTCATCTCCTGAATCTTCTCGTAGAAACTGAATCCACCCATAGTGGATGTTTCGAGATTAATGTCGGAGAGGATGAGATCCGGTTTATTCATTTGAATCTCTCTGTAAGCATCATCTGTTGTGGCATAGGCATTCACGATGAAGCCCTCGGACGCGAGTATTTCTGCAAGAACCTCTAGCAACCTCTCATCATCGTCAATCACCATAATGGATTGCCTCTGTTGCGAGGTTCGAACTTCGGAAAGAACTCGAGGATGATGTACCGCGTGTTCTTGGGCAGAAGCACGGAAGAGTCTCGCTTCTTCCTTCTGCACTTTTAGACGGCGCTCTTCTTCTTTTTGCTTCAACTCAAGCTCTTTTCGCTTATGTTCCTCTTCTTCTCTCCGTCTGGCTTCCGCTTCGAGGCGCATTCGTTCCACTTGATCCTTCTTTTGCGCTTGCGTCTCCCGTGCTCGATGCTCTTCTTCGGTTTTGCGACGAGCTTCTTCCGCGGTTCGGATTGCGTCATCGATCTCTCCCTGCTTTACTTGTTCAATGAGTGTTCCAATTCGTTCCGCATAAGCATAGGCATAGACGTTCTTCGGATCGATTTGCTTTGCATGATCGATCTCTCGACCGGCTAATTCGAACTGCTCTGTTTTAATGAGATTATCAACCCGTTTCAGGATCTCGCCTACAGATCTTCTGGCGTCGTCGCGTGGTGTGAGTTGGGACATTGTAGTCTTCCTTGATGAGTTTTTCTCTGCTTCAGTCTTAATTTGTGCAAGTCCTATGCCAGTGGAGGCCATCAAGTCGCCCACCACAGATGAGTGAAAAAGCTGGAAAAACATAGAAAATGGTGGATTTAATGAAGGGCTTCGGTCGCTCGGGCGTAGTTTCTACAATTGGCTGAATGGAAGGCGAACCGAAGGAAGTTGGGGAATTGGGACTGGCCGCTTATAGGCTCTTGATGACTTTGACAACCCTCCAAATGAATGCAACATCCTTCTTACGAATAACTATCGGTTCATACTCCGGATTCAGAGGGATGAGATGAAGGAAGTTTGGGTCAATCTTGATTCTTTTCACGGTGTCTTCATCGATGACGCGCACCACACAGATGTCGCCGCTATGGGCTTCAAGTTTTGGGCTAACGATGATAACATCCCCATCTTCAATCCGTGGGGCCATGCTATTACCTTTGACCTCAAGAGCGAAGGCGTTTGGATCGTTGACGTCATCAACCGTGATATACTTCTCAACATGATCCGGATGAAACATCAAACTTGGGGCGCCCCCTGGGACGGACGAGAGTAACGGGACCGAAACCAAGTCAACCTTTCGATAGCGACCGGTGGGGAGCGGAATGATATTCCTCTCAATATTCTGTTGGAACATCTCACCATTCCCCGTCAGAAGCCAGTGAGGAGTAACTCCTGTGATCTTGGCTATTCGCATAAGGTAATTGCTATCAGGAACTTGCTCCCCCTTTTCCCATCGTTGTATTGTGCGGGTCGCCACGTCAATGCGGGCGGAGAGAGTCGCTTGGTCGAATTCCTTCTGCAGGCGTGCCTCACGAATCCGACGACCGATTGTCTTTTTCATCCCTTCCTCCTTGTAGAATTGACATTTTTGTCAACATCGGAAATAGCCGATGACATATTTGTCGCGATCATAATAACGAAATTCAATCTCTCTGTCAAGCATCTCAGAAAATCTGTAACCTTGATTATGCTTGCCCAATTCGCTATTATGCATCGAAACAGAACCATGAAATCCCCGCGCACATCATCCCGCAAGCAGCAACACGTACAGATAACCATGGCGAAGGATGTCTCCTTCCGGTCGAAGACCTCCGGATTCGAGCGATTTGAGTTTCAGCATAACGCGTTGCCTGAGATGAATTTCTCGGATGCCGATCCCGCCACCAACTTTCTGGGCAAGCGAATTTCTCTTCCCCTCATCATCTCAAGCATGACAGGTGGGTACGCAGACGCTGAACGGATCAATCGTGGGCTGGCGGAAGTGTGTGCGGAAAAAGGGCTTGCCATGGGCGTTGGGAGTCAGCGGCAAGCCATGGAAAGTGCAACGTTTCACAGGACATTCAGCGTGGTTCGCGAAGTTGCGCCGGACATTCCGCTCTTCGGCAACATCGGTGCTGCGGAGGTTGCGCGGTTGAAGGATGTTTCGAAGATTCAGAAGTTGATCGACCTTATCCGTGCCGATGGTTTCGCGGTGCACCTCAACCCACTTCAGGAATTCCTGCAGCCGGAGGGCACGCCGGAGTTCCGTGGAGTCCTTCAAGGAATTGAATTACTCAAGAAGCGCCTGACGGTGCCAATCATTGTCAAGGAAATTGGGGCAGGCATATCTGCCAATGTTGCGAAACGACTACTTAACATCGGAGTGACCATCATCGATGTTGCAGGGGCTGGAGGAACCAGCTGGGCCGGGGTTGAAATCATTCGACGCAGCGACTCCCGGCGTAGCAACGGCAAAGTCCGCAGTTCAACACCACGCTCTCATGCCGAGTCGTTTTGGGATTGGGGAATTACAACCGTGGATGCCCTTCGGCAAGTAGAATCGCTCAAGAGCCAGTTCCCGCAGTTGACGGTGATTTCCTCCGGAGGAATTTTTTCAGGACTTGACGTTGCTAAGTCGATTGCCTTCGGAGCAGATTTGGCAGGCTCGGCTCGACCGATGCTCAAAGCATTACAGCAGGGGGGAACAAAGGGGCTTCTGAAAGAGATCGAATGTTGGGCGATGGAACTGCGTGGGGCAATGTTCCTCACGGGGTCGCGCACCATCGGTGAGCTTCACCTTCAACAACTGATTCTAAGATCATAGCGGTCTGGAGAGGCTGTTTGTTCCATGAGTTTTGAATCGGCGTATAAGGATTACAGGTCGCTCGTTGACAGATATCTTCTTTCATTTGTCAAAGAAGCTAAACCGCGTTCATTGTATCAGCCGGTGAGGTATGTTCTTGGAGGTGGAGGAAAAAGAATTCGCTCCGTTCTGGTTCTTCTGGCGTGTGAAGCTGTCGGGGGAAAAAGAAAAGAAGCCTTGCATGCAAGCGCGGCTACAGAAATTCTCCACAACTTTACCCTGGTGCATGATGATATCATGGATCATGCCCGGTCTCGTCGTGGGCGTGCAACCGTGCACATGAAGTGGGATACGAATGTTGCGATTCTTGTAGGGGATGAACTACTCGCTCTTGCGTACCGGGCGCTTCTAAGAACGCGATCGACCAATATTCAGGAAATTTCCGGAATCTTCACGGAAGGGGTCGTGGAAGTTTGTGAAGGGCAGGCGTACGATAAAGAATTCGAATCGCGGGCGCGCGTGAGTGTCGATGACTATCTCGTGATGATCCAAAAAAAGACGGGAAAGATGGTCGCTGTTGCGACAGAGATCGGCGGCTTGGTCGGCAAGGCGTCACCAAGTCAACGTCTTGCTCTTCGGCGATACGGGGAGCTTGTTGGGCGTGCATTTCAGATTCAAGATGATCTCCTTGACATTGTGGGAGATGAGAAGGAATTTGGAAAGACGATTGGCGGCGATCTGGTGGAGGGAAAACGGACATACTTGCTCCTCGAAGCGCTCCGCCGAGCTCATGGAAAGGACAGGCAACTCCTGCAATCCGTTGCGAAGAATGGCGGCGTCTCGCGGAGGAAAGTAAAAGAGTTTCAAAGGATCTATAGCGAAACAGGCGCGATTCAGGCCGCGCGTGATCATATTGAAAGTGACATTGCTCAAGCAAAGAGCGTTCTTCATGCGCTCCCACAGAATCCCGCTCGCGAAATGCTTGTCTGGTTTACCGATATGCTTCTTCATCGAAAACACTGAGTCATGGCACGTTAGGAGTGAATGATCGAGCACGAAGTTACTATCAAAAATAGAGCAGGCTTACACACACGCCCCGCGGCATCGCTGGTAAAACTTGCGGCGAAGTTCAAGTCCGACTTCTTTATCAACAAGGATGGATTTGAAATTAACGGGAAAAGTATCATCGGTGTGATGACCTTGGCAGCGGAACAAGGGTCGAAGCTCATGCTCCGTTTCTCCGGCGAGGATGAGGCGGATGCTGCCAAAGCCATTCTCGATCTTTTTGACCGTGGATTTGATGAGCAGTAGGAAAGTTTTGTGCCCAACATTGCCATGTCATCAACGGTAAAACAACAAGAGTTGGTTTTGAAAGGGATTCCGGCATCGCCCGGAATTGCTATTGGTCCGCAGTTCTTGTACCGCAAGCGGACTCCACAGATTCGGGAAAAGAGCATCAGCGCCGCAGAGGGAGATCAGGAGATAGCGCGTCTTCAGCAATCCCTCTCCCGGTCGCAGAAAGAGTTGCGGAAGATCTTGGACTTTGCGAAATCGAAATTAGGGGAGAGCCAGGCCCGTATTTTTGAAGCTCAGCTGATGATTCTTGAGGATACCGTTCTCTTCGATGCCATCTACAAGCGGATAAGAAATGAACGAAAGAACGTAGAGTTCGTGGTCGAAAATGAAATTGGAAAGTACCACCGTATGATGGTAGATTCCAACGATGAATACACTCGTGAACGTGCTCACGACGTTGAAGATGTGAAGAACAGAATTCTCCGCAACCTCCAAGAAGAGCGGCTCATCTCACGGTTAGATGGATCGTACGTCATCGTCTCGCACAATCTCGCCGCGGCGGATGCCCTCATCCTGAGTAGAAACGATGTGCTCGGTTATGCCACGGAAGTTGGCGGCGTGACGTCCCATACTACCCTCCTTGCTCGCGCCCTGAGAATTCCTATGGTGGTTGGACTACGTGAGATCACAAGTCAGATCACACCCGGTGATCTTCTCATTGTTGACGGATACAGCGGCATCGTCATCATCAACCCTAATGATGAGATGGTTGAGGAGTACGGACGACGTCGTGAGAAGTATCACCAGTTCGAGAGACAACTTGAGGGATTGCGCGATCTTCCCGCCGAAACGCTCGATGGAAGACGCATCCATCTCGGAGCCAACATTGAATTGGAAGAAGAACTGGATACGCTTCATCTCCAAGGCGGCGATGGGATCGGACTCTATCGCTCCGAAACGCTTCTCTTTGGCAAAGAAGTGTTCCCAAGTGAAGACGAACAGTTTGAGCAATATAAGAGACTTGTGGATGCCGTCTATCCAAAACCTGTCATCATCCGAACATTCGACATTGGCGGTGACAAGATGATGGTGCAAACCATCAAAGAGAACAATCCGTTTCTCGGTTGGCGCGGCATTCGTGTGATGCTGGCAAAGGAAGATCTCTTCCTTGATCAGCTCCGTGCCATACTTCGTGTCAGCAGTCGCAAGACCGTTTCGGTGATGTTTCCGATGATCTCCAACATCAAGGAAGTGCGGGAGGCAAAGACCATGTTGGAAGTTGCCAAGCGCCAACTACGCGAACACAATATTCCGTTCGACGACGAGATCAAAGTGGGGGTGATGGTGGAAGTTCCGGCAGCCGCCGTCATTGCCGATGATCTGGCCAGGGAAGTCAATTTCATGAGCATCGGAACGAACGATCTTATCCAATATCTTCTTGCGGTGGATCGTACCAATGATATTGTCGCTGATCTGTATCAGGAGTTTCATCCCGCCGTGGTCAGGTTCTTGCGACGGATCATTGAGCGTGGCAAAAGACAAAATGTGTGGGTTGGGATGTGCGGAGAGATGGCTGGCGATCCGCTGGCAACTGTGCTTCTGGTCGGATTGGGACTGGATGAATTCAGCGTTGTGCCGACAGTCCTTCCGGAGATCAAGAAGATCATTCGGTCCGTGCGGTACGAAGAGGCGAAGAAACTCGCTCAGGAAGTGCTGGAGATGCAAACAGAAGACGAGATCAAAGGATACCTCAAGTCATACATGCGAGAAAAGTTTCCGGATATACCAATTGAGTAAGCAATGTTACGCATGGTAGATATAATGCCTTAAAAAAATAAGGATGTCATGCCCGAATGTTTTTACCCCGTGAGATAATTGTTCAAACGTCATGACCTCTCTTTTTCATTTGGCTATCTCACGGGGTGAATCGGGCATCTCTTAAATAGATTCCCGCTTAAAACGTGCGGGAATGACAGTTGTTCTTTTTCGTTTTGCCTAACAGCAGTGAGTAATTAATTCTTTTTCCAACATTCGGGATCACTTCTATGACTACCAACGACATCAAACGTAACGACCCCATTGGGATGTACAGTTGGATTCTCAACTTCCCCGGCCAGATAGAAGAGGCTGTCGCGATTGGGAAATCGGCTACCGTTAAGATCAAGACGAAAGGGATTCGCAACATCGTCATCACCGGACTTGGGGGATCCGCGATCGGCGGCGACCTGCTCCGCTCATACTTACAGAATGAGCTTGCCGTTCCTCTTCTCATCAACCGGCACTACGTCCTACCCGACTTTGTTGATAACAATACCCTTGTGATCGTCTCAAGTTACTCGGGCAATACGGAAGAAACGATCGCCGCGCATCTTCAGGCGGTAAAGCGCCGCGCCCGCGTCATCTGTATTAGCACCGGTGGCGAGACGGAACGGCTAGCAAAGAAGCACAAGCATCCTTGGATTAAGATCCCTTCCGGGCTTTCGCCACGCGCGGCGCTGGGATACTCCTTCTTTCCTCTGCTTGCCGTGTTCTCATCACTGAAACTCATCAAGAGCCAGGGGAAGGAGATCAAGGAAACGATCGAGCTCTTGAAGGCGAAGGCCGGGCTTTTTGGAAACGTTAGTCTGGCTGAGAACGCCCCGCTCCGTCTTGCTGAGAAGCTTCATGGAAAAGTTCCGATCATCTATTCATCCACGGAACATTTCGACGCCGTGGGTCTCCGATGGCGGGGACAGATTTGTGAGAACGCAAAACAACTGTCGTTTGGTCACGTCTTGCCGGAGATGAACCACAATGAATTGGTGGGGTGGAGAAATCTTCCGGAAATGATGAAGCACATGCATGTCGTATTTCTTCGTGATCGTGGAACGCATAATCGTGTAGCCATGCGCGAAGAGATCACGAAAGGGATCGTCTCCGATCTCGCTTCCGGCGTCTCGGAAGTATGGAGCGATGGGAAGTCGCTCCTTGCCCGTATGTTCTACTTGATTCACTTCGGCGATTGGACCAGCTACTACCTTGCGATCTTGAACAATGAAGACCCAACCCCAGTGAAGGTTATTGATTATCTCAAAGGCGAGCTAGCAAAGGTATGAGACTTCTTCTTGTGAACAGGAAGAGATACAAATTCTTTGATTCCACTCGGTTTACCACAACATTCTCCGGCATGTGGCCGATTGTAGTTATTCCTTGGATGTGGTGAGGACGCGAATGAAGCGGGCGATCCATATCGTTCTTCTGCAGCTTTCTCTCTTCTCCCTCTCTTCTGCCCAGTTCTACTATTTCGGTCGCAACAAGGTCCAATACACAGAATTCCAGTGGCAGGTGTTGCGCACCGAGCACTTCGATATCTACTACTACCCGGAGATGAAGGAGCTTGCCCAGTCGGGTGCTGCATTCGCCGAGCAAAGCTACAAGACGCTTGAGCAGAAGTTCAATCATAATGTCACGAATCGCATTCCTCTCATCTTCTACAGCTCGCATCTCCACTTCCAACAAACGAATGTCACGCCGGGGTTTATCCCGGAGGGAGTCGGAGGCTTCTTCGAATTTCTCAAAGGTCGCGTTGTCATTCCGTTCGAAGGTTCGATCGAACGTTTTGCTCACGTCATCAAGCATGAGCTTGTGCACGTGTTCATGCACAGCAAGATCAATCGCGTGCTGTTGGATCATCGTCAATCGCAAGATCGCTCGCCTCCGCTCTGGTTCGTGGAAGGATTAGCGGAGTTCTGGTCAACCAAATGGGATACGCAGGCGGAAATGGTTCTTCGCGACGCTGTTTTGAACAACTACGTCGTGCCCCTCAATGATATAGATCGGATCAGCGGTTCCTTCCTGATGTATAAACAGGGTCAGGCGATTCTTGAGTTTGTCGCGGAGCGTTATGGGCCGGAGAAAGTGCTTTTGTTGTTGGAGAACTTCTGGCGGGGAAAGACATTTCAGGAAGTCTTCACAATCACCATCGGCAAGGACTACAAACAATTCGACGATGAGTGGCTTTATTACTTGAAGAAACGCAACTATCCCGTCATGGCAGAGTACGATCTCCCCAGCGGCGTCACGAAAAATATCGTTGATGTCGGATTCAACTCCAAACCGGTGTTCTATAAGAACGACAAGAAGCGGGAAGTATATTTCATCGGAAATCACACAGGATACACGAACGTTTATCGAGTTGACATGGACGTGGAAAAAGCCGACCCGGAAGTGGTGATTGAAGGTGAAAAGAGCGATGAGTTCGAGGCATTTCATGTTTTTCAGAGTAAGTTGGGGATGTCGGCAAACGGGGTCCTTGCGTTTGTGACCAAGAGTGGTGAGAACGACGCCCTTCATTTGTATGATGTGAGATCCGACAAGCTCCTTGAGACGATTCGCTTTAGGAGTCTTGTGATGCTAAGTTCGCCGACCTTCGCCCCTGATGGGAAACGAATTGCGTTCTCGGCCGTGGAGAAATCTGGGAACAGTGATCTCTATATTCTCGAGCTTGATACGCGGACGCTTATTCGGCTCACCGACGACTTCTACGAGGATCGCGATCCAGCCTGGTCTCCGGACGGGAAAATGATTGCGTTCAGTTCCGATAGGACGGTGTACGGGCGGGGCGGGAAGCACAACATCTTCCTTTATGATCTTTCGACTTCTCAAATCGAATATCTCACGGTAGGAAACCACACCGACTTATCCCCTGTTTGGTCGCCTGATGGAAAGTGGCTTGCCTTCACTTCCGACATTGATGGAGCCCGGAACGTGTGGATCATGAGCATGGCGGGCACGAGTCAAAAGAAAGAGCAAACGCGTATGGTGAAGCGCGCCACTTCATTCTTCACAGCCGCGTTCGATCCAGCATGGGGCGAAGAAGATGCGCTGCTCTTCACAGCATTTGAGAAATTCAGCTTTCAGATAAAGACGATCCCTAAAGCTGCGCAGCGATATGATTCATCGAACGTTTCACATCTTTTCGTTTATGATCAGTCAACCGAGTGGTGGAACATTCCAAAGCTTGAAGGTCCGACGGTCGTTGAGGAGTTTCGGTACACCGGTGAATATAAACTCGATATCGCACAAAGCCAGGTTTCAACCGATCCGGTGTTCGGAACGGCCGGTGGCGCTGTGCTTGCCATGAGTGACGTTCTGGGGAATGATCAATACTATTTTCTCATTTACAATACAGCGCAAGTGCGCAGTGAGTTTCTGGAAAGCTTCAACATCGCCATCTCGCGTGTTTCTCTGGGCCGGCGAGCAAACCATGCGTATGGAATCTTTCATTTCTCCGGCAACCGCTACGACCTGACCGATCCAGATCTCTTCTACTACGAACGCTCCTTTGGAGGATACTTCGCGCTCAGTTATCCGCTCTCCAAGTTTCGCCGCATTGAAGCAAGCACGACCGTGAGTAATTCGGACAAAGATATTTACACGGGATTTCTCCCGCGCAAGGCTCTTCTTATTTCGAATTCCTTCAGCTTTGTATGGGACAACTCACTGTGGGGACCGACGGGTCCGCTCGATGGCAACCGTATGAAGTTTACGCTCGCCTACACAACCGACGTGCAATACTCGAACGTGAATTACTACTCGCTCATCGCCGACTACCGCATGTACAATAGACTCTCAAAAAGAAGCTCGCTTGCTTCCCGCGCTCATCTTTGGTATAACGCGGGAAAAGAAGCTCGGCGCTTTTTCATGGGTGGAAGTTGGGATTTGCGTGGGTGGCCTCGTTGGCAAATTCGGGGCACTAAACTTTGGTTGAGCAGTCAGGAGTTGCGGTTCCCATTCATAGATGAACTTGGCGTTCGATTCCCTTTTGGTGGCATCACGCTTGGCTCGATTCGCGGTGCGATCTTCGCAGATGCAGGAAGTGCGTGGGATACAAAATATCGTGATACGAAGGGAAGTGTTGGGGTCGGTGTGCGGATGAACTTCGGAGGATTCCTCGTTCTTCGTTATGACATAGGAAAGAGATTAGAGGATAATATGAGCCGATTCCAAAATGGGATCTTCTACCAATTCTTTTTTGGCTGGGACTTCTGATGCTGACAAAGTCACTCCTCACTATGTTTGTTATAGCAATGAGCGGCTGCGCCGGAATCAAGATCTCGCAACCCATTCGAATCGGCATAGACGATTGGGTAATGTACGGAGGGAGTCCCCAACGCGACAATGTCAGCAAGCGAACAGTTCTGCCGCCGCTGAAACTCATGTGGGAATACAACGCACTTGCCGGGATCAGCGGAACGCCTGTCGTGCGGGACAGTCTTGTCTTGGTCGGCACTCTCCATGGCGAGCTACAAGCGGTCCATCTGGGAACAGGAAAGCGCTTAGGTTATGTGGTGTTGGAATCATCCATCATCGGGACTCCGGTACTTGACGGAACGAATGTTCTCGTCGCATGTGCTGCTGGCAACGAAACAGTAGTCTCATATTCTTTGCGAGAGGGAAGAAGAAACTGGTCG
>JANONN010000366.1:0-2310 GCA_031420835.1 Ignavibacteriales bacterium
AACAATTTAAACCCCGTAGGGGTGACATAGCCGTAATTTTCCGTTTCTGCGTAACATCAATAACTAACTAAAGGAGAACAATGTCGCTCACCATCAAACTGGCAGATCAGCAAGACCCGGGACAGTTCGACAATGGCAGAATCCGCGAACGGAAGCCTGTGAACTTTCCCGGAATGGGTACTCAGAGGGAACGATTCGGTTCGCTTGTGTATTGGGCGTGGGCATCGTCAGAAAGGGGCGGTCTTATCGGAGAACATCCTCATGAGGGTTTCGAGATCATGAGCTATGTACTCAAGGGGAGGATGGAGCATTCCGATTCGTTGGGAACATGGAAAGCTTTGGGGGAGGGTGATCTTCAGGTGATGCAGACGAATTCGGGCGTACAACACAGTGAGCGGTTCGCCGATGGAGTTCATACTGAAATGTTCCAAATTTGGTTTGAGCCTGATCTTCGTGAATCAGTGAAAAGAAAACCAACGTATGCCGATTATCCGGCATCGCACTTTCCGTGGAAGGAAATCGGCGACTAGCAAGATCAAGAACGTCATAGGACCGGAGGCGCCTGTGCAGTTTGTTGCGCAAGCGGAGTTTGATGAGCTTGTTCTTGATCCTGAGAAGTGGTTTGTGTCCCAGCGCGAGGGTGTTGACTCGGTTTTCGTATGCATCGAAGGAGAGGCCGAACTTTCGATGGGAACCACTGCTGGGATAATCAAACGCGGTGATGCTGCATACGCAAGGTTCGTGAACGGTCAAGGCCTTCAGATCAGAGCCACCAGGGCCGGATTTCGCTGTGCGAGAATTACTGTGCCCGACAAGGTTGATGACACGTTCTATCCAAGTGCTTAAGTGGATTTAGGAACGTTGCAACCGTTTGATCAGTTGTATCTGCCCGGCATGATATACATCGTGGGATGCAATGCCGTAGATAAGTGTCGCAAGACGATGTTTGCTGCCGTGTGATTTCCTTCGCAAGTCTCGGTCATCCAATGTTGCGATCGCCAATCTCATGGAGGCGTGCATCTCATCGAGAAGCCGAACGTCTTCTCTCCACGCACGTTCGGAAAGAACATTGTCGCGCTTGAACCAGTTACTTCCCTTCAGCGGAAACGAGCCGCGTTTCTCTCCCAATATTCTTCTGCGAACGGCATACTTCCAATACGCCGCGTGCACAACGATTTCCCAAATATTGTGACGTGATCTTGCAGGTCTCCATGCCGCTTCCTTTGCGGTCAACCCCCTGATTGAGCCTTTGAGGTTCGGTCCATGCCACGCCTGCTTCTCGAAAGCTTGGTCAACAATTTCCAATAGGAGCTTGATCTCGTTACGGAGTTGTCCCACCGCGCGCCTCCTTTTTTCTTTCACTTCTTCCACTGAACAAGATCAAACATATCTTTGATGCCGAGTGGAAAGAACGAGAGAAACGGTTCTCCGTAATTCACTCCAATCCTCCGGCCGTAGTATCTTCCACGCACTTCAATCAGATCGAGAAACTCGGGTTGACTGAGCACAGTCTCCGGCTCCTTGCTTTCCGGATTGTGGAATTGGGACGTGTAAGCACGGACAGCCTTCATCTTGATGTCGAACGTATCGCTCACGTCCACGACAAAGCTTACGCCTGATTCGTACCATTGCATGTACTCATAATAGCGATCAGGGCGAAACGCTTTCTGCGGCACGCCGTTGAGACTCGTGGCAATCTTCTCAAGTCCTGCGTAGAACCACGCTTCCCTGCAAAGTTGATGCGTGTGGCCATGATCGGGGTGACGATCCTGTGAAATGGGTATCAACAGAAGTCGTGGCTCAAGCTCACGGATGAGTTGGACAACCTTCGCAAGGTTTTCTTGATTGACCTGGATGTTTCCGTCCGGTATTCCAAGATTACGTCTCGTCAGCACGTTGAGAATTTTACTTGCAGCTTCAGCTTCCTGCGCGCGAGTTTCCCGTGAACCGCGCGTTCCAAGTTCTCCTTGGGTCAAGTCGGCCAGCGCCACCTTGTATCCTTGCTGAACGAGTTTTGCGACAGTTCCGCCGCAGGAAAGTTCAATGTCGTCCGGGTGTGAACCGATTGCTAAGATATCCACTGACATTTGGTTTCTCTTTCGAAGTAAGTGAAGATGCTACGGAAAGATATATGTAACGTTTTGCCACTCAAAGATGAGTGCGCGGGGCCGCTACCTGCCCGCCGAAGCGTTACCGAAGGCGGGTCAAACGATTAATTCTTTGCGCCTGGAGCCGCAATACCAAGTACAGCTCATCATTTTCCACCCATCACTTCGTTACCGTTCGACTGAGCTCACGCCGAAGTCTCAC
>JANONN010000367.1:0-2392 GCA_031420835.1 Ignavibacteriales bacterium
CAATTCAGAATCATCCGGAGCTGGTGAAGAAATATATCGGTTCGGTCGTTCCGTACACCGATAATTTCTTCGCGACGTTGAACTCTGCAGTCTTCAGCGATGGCTCCTTTGCGTACATCCCGAAAGGGGTCCGCTGCCCGATGGAGCTTTCTACCTACTTCCGAATCAATGCACGGGACACGGGACAATTCGAGCGCACGTTGATTGTCGCAGAAGAAAACGCATACGTGAGCTATCTCGAAGGATGCACCGCACCGATGAGAGATGAGAACCAGCTTCACGCGGCAGTGGTGGAACTGGTTGCTCTCGATAGCGCAACGATCAAATACTCCACGATTCAAAATTGGTATCCAGGCGACAAAGAAGGTCGCGGCGGAATCTATAACTTCGTGACCAAACGCGGAAAGTGTCTCGGCAAGAATTCCAAGATCACATGGACGCAGGTGGAAACCGGCGCCGCCATCACGTGGAAATATCCAAGTTGCTTATTGATTGGCGATAATTCGGTGGGTGAGTTCTATTCTGTTGCCGTCACCAACAACTTCCAGCAGGCTGACACCGGCACGAAGATGATCCACATTGGTAAGAATACGAAAAGCACGATCATTTCGAAGGGTATCTCTGCTGGCCGGGGACAGAATTCATATCGAGGACTTGTTCGCATCCAAAAGGGCGCAACGGGATCGCGTAACTTTTCACAATGCGACTCGCTGCTTATTGGCGATCAGTGTGGCGCGCATACGTTTCCCTATATGGAAGTAAAGAATACTTCTTCAAGCGTTGAGCATGAAGCCTCGACATCGAAGATCGGGGAGGATCAGATTTTCTACTGTAAGCAGCGCGGTCTTTCGACAGAAGATGCAGTGAACATGATCGTGAATGGCTTCTGCAAGGAAGTATTCCGCGAGCTTCCGATGGAGTTCGCTGTTGAGGCTCAGAAGCTCCTGGGCATTAGCCTTGAAGGAAGTGTCGGCTGAGTTTTGCAGGCGACGATCAAACCAAAGAGTCAAACGAGAAAGGTGAAATGATGTTAGAAGTTATCAATCTCCACGCCGGTATTGAAGAGAAGAAGATCTTGAACGGGATCAACCTGAAGGTCAACAAAGGTGAAGTCCATGCCATCATGGGGCCGAACGGATCGGGCAAGAGCACGCTTGCTCAGATATTGGCCGGAAGGGACTCATACAAGATTACGGAAGGGCGGGTGTCCTACGAAGGGAAAGACCTTCTTGAGCTTGCTCCGGAAGAACGTGCGCGGGAAGGTGTGTTCATGGCATTTCAATATCCTGTTGAGATTTTGGGTGTCAGTAACACGTATTTCCTGAAGTCAGCGCTGAACGCCATTCGCAAGCATCGCGGGCTTGAAGAACTCGATGCCATTGAATTCCTTTCGCTCGTGAAGAGTCGCGCGAAGCTCCTTGATATGGATGAGGGTCTCCTGAATCGACCCGTAAATCACGGATTCTCCGGTGGGGAAAAGAAACGGAATGAAATTTTTCAGATGGCAATTCTGGAACCGAAGCTCGCCATTTTGGACGAAACTGATTCGGGCTTGGATATCGATGCGCTCCAAACCGTCGCAGACGGTGTGAACAAACTCCGATCAAAGGAGAAAGCAATTATCGTCGTAACTCACTACCAACGACTCTTGAAATACATCGTCCCTGATTTCGTTCATGTGCTTCTCGATGGACGAATCGTCAAATGGGGGACAAAAGAGCTTGCTCTCGAACTTGAGGAGAAGGGATACGATTGGCTGCGCGAAGAAGTTGAAGTGACCGCCTAGGAGAAACAATGATGCAGATGCACGACAAAAAAGAAAACTGGTATCAATCAAACTTTGAGATGTTTGAGAAGAGTCTGAATGGCGAAGCAAGCTCATTCGTCCATTCGATGCGGAAAGATGCCATCGCTCGATTCTCGAAGATGGGCTTTCCGACGACGAAAGAAGAGGAGTGGAAGTAAACCGACGTTACACAGATCGCCCGTCGTTCTTTCAAGCCAATTATCGGACGGACGCCAAGCGATTTGAAGTCGGCAGACGTTGAGCAGTTCCTGCTTGGTCACCCCGATTGGAATAGACTGGTTTTCGTCAACGGTCACTATGCCCCTGAGCTTTCTTCGGTAGCGCAACTCCCCAAAGGCGTGAAGATGGGGAGCTTGGCGAAAGCGATCAAGAACGACACTCAACTAGTTGAATCACATCTCGGCCGTTACGCAGCATATGACCAGAATGCTTTCGCGACGTTGAGCACGGCGTTTCTGCAAGATGGAGCGTTCGTCTATATTCCAAAGGGGTTGGTGATTGATCAACCGCTTCATCTTCTTTTTATTTCTACAGGAAGCGATGAGTCTTCGGTGAGCGACTCGACTGAGCTCGTCGAAGTCTCAG
>JANONN010000368.1:0-2882 GCA_031420835.1 Ignavibacteriales bacterium
TACCATGACGCCGCTGCAAACCGACTGAACGTTCACGATTCGGTCTCTGTCCTTTACGTGTTCAGCGATGCGATGACTGTCCGTCACGTCATGCGCCGAAGGGTTCTCCAAGATAAGCTGTGCAATTTCGGAAAGCTCTGCGACTCGCACTCCATCGAGCGGTGAAGGACTTTCGCCATCCCTGCCGTAACGCTGAGTATAGAACTGACCCTGTTTCGCATCGACTGCAACGATGATATCTGAGGCACCCTTCGTCTCAAACACTGTGGCCGCAAATCCGTCGAATGTCGGGACAACAAGCAACGGCTTCTCAAGGGCATAGCATAGCCCCTTTGCTGTGCTCAACCCAATACGCAATCCCGTGAACGAGCCGGGTCCCACTGAAACGGCAACGGCCGAGATATCTTGCATGACCGTTGTTCCCCGTTCCGGCATCGCCGGTTCCAACACATTCGAAACCATCGTCAGCAACTTCTCAGAGTGAATACGCGCCTCGACTCGCGTCACTTCGAATTCCACTCCCTGATCGTCCACCAAGCCAACGGAGCAGACTTCACTCGATGTTTCGAGACCGAGAATCCTCATAACCCAACTGATCGGCTTGCGTTGTTCTGTCTCTGACGTGTACGATCCACGCCGTTTTCAGAGATCTTCATAATCGAAATGAACCGCTCGAATTCGGAAGAACCATGTTCCAGAAAAACATCGTGGCGTTGTACTGGAAGCAATTGAGTCATTCGTTCAGCCCATTCGATCAAGCAGATCGCGTCACCGGAAGAAAATTCTTCGAATCCTAGATCGTACACTTCGTCAAGCGACTTCACACGATACAAGTCTAAATGATAGATGAGAAGCTCCCTTCCGCTTTCGTCCGTACCGCTGTATCTGTTCAACAAGATAAATGTGGGACTTGCGACAAGCTCACGCACTCCAAAGTGCCGACAAACTCCCTTGACGAACTGTGTCTTTCCCGCTCCAAGCTCCCCGGATAATGCCACCACGTCTCCGCGCCGGAGCGATGCTGCAAACGACCGCGCAATCTCAAGCGTCTGTGCTTCTGAACGGCTCGTCAACCTTTGCGTCACAACGTTAGCCCTTCGAGCGGAGCTTCATGATCGGAAGGATCATTTCTTCCATGGAAACTCCACCGTGCTGAAAACTATCGCGGTATTGATTCAGATACTTGTGATAGTCGGTTGGATAGACGAAGTAGTAATCTTCCTTCGCAATGATGTAGTTTGTTGTAACACTGGCACGCGGCAATTTATATTCTGCCGGAGTCTTGATGAAAAGAGCCTGCCGACCGTCCACCTTCAGGTTGCGCCCGAACTTGTAGCGAAGATTTGTCGAAGCTTCGCGGTCTCCAAGAACCTTGGCTCCCCGCAAGCATCGCACGCTTCCGTGATCGGTCGTCAGGATGATGGTAATATCCTTCTGCGAAGAAAGAGTCTTGAGCATATTCAGAAGCGATGAATGCTGAAACCACGAAGCCGTGAGCGAACGATAGGCAGCCTCATCTGGTGCGATTTCTTTGAGAAGAGGTGAATCCGAGCGACCGTGGGCCAACATGTCAACAAAATTCACGACGATTGCCGTTAACTTCGATTTCGTGTACGAGAGAATGTGATTCTCAATTTGTTTCCCGAACTCGGGGTCGAGGATCTTCACATACTTCGACTCCGGCTTCAACCGGACATTCTTCCGCTCAAGCAACTTGTCCAACAGTTGATGCTCGTTGCGATTCCGGCTCGTTTCGTCGTCGTCGCCAGCCTGCCAGATCTCCGGGAATCGTTGTTCGATCTCGCTGGGAAACAGGCCGCTAAAGATCGCGTTGCGTGAATAGGGTGTCGCTGTAGGAAGGATGGAATAATAGCAGTCGCGCTCAATCGAGAAGAGGTTTGTCAAATGTCGTTCCATCATAAGCCATTGGTCGAGCCGCAGGCAATCAATAACGAAGAGGAAGACCGACTGAGAGCGATCCAGTTCCGGCAAGACCGTCCGTTCGACAATGTCGGTGGAGAGCATTGGTCGCTGAGGCACGGTTGATTCGATCCAGTTCCGGTAATTCCGTTCGATGTACTTCCCAAATTCTACGTTAGACTCCCGTTTTTGATCCAGGAGAGTTTGACGCAGTCCAAGATCGGGATGCTCGTCAAGTTCCATATCCCACGACGTCAACTTCAGGTACAGGTCAATCCACTCTCGGTAATCCGGTCCGCTCATGAGCGCGGCGGCAATTTCCTGGAACTCCTTTGCGTAGTCGCGTGAGACAAACTCACTGGCGATCTTTTTAGACTCCAAAATCTTTTTGCACGCCATCAAGATCTGGCTGGGATTCACCGGCTTCGTCAAATAGTCGCTGATCTTGCTGCCGATCGCCTGTTCCATCAGGCTCTCTGCTTCGTTCTTCGTGACCATCACCACGGGAAGCGCGGGCACAACATCTTTGATCCCGGCGAGCGTTTTGAGTCCCCCCATCCCGGGCATCATTTCATCCAGAAACACAAGGTCGTAGCCCTTCCGCTTCACCATTTCGACGGCATCCTCGCCATTCGTCGCCGTCTCCACCGCGTACCCTTTCTCTTCGAGCAATCGAAGATGAGGGCGGAGAAGGTCTATCTCGTCATCAACCCACAGGATTCTCTTTTGGACGCTCATATCTGTAATGGCCGCAAAAAGTCTCTAGAAATATTATTTTCAAAGTAACCATTAAACGAGTAAGAATCAACGAACCGAGCGTTCCTGCTTTTTGACTGATTCTTCGTAACCACTCTGCGTCTTCACCAAAAGAAGTGTTGACATCTTAGTGAAGACCCCCTGCCCGCCCGCCTGTTGCGTTCGGGCGGGTAGTCCCCCTAAGAGGGGGACAGTTTTCATTTTCA
>JANONN010000369.1:0-3508 GCA_031420835.1 Ignavibacteriales bacterium
TTGCGAGCCAATTCCGGCGCGAAAGGCGCTTGAATGGGGACTCGTGAATGAAGTTGTTCCGCGCGATGAACTCGACGCAGCGGTAAATCGTATGGCGCAAAAGCTGATCAACAAACTTCCCGAATGTACACGTTACACGAAGCAGCAACTCAATTTCTGGCGTGATTTCTCTTGGGGGATGACGATTGGCCACGTGCGTGATTGGCTGACCGTCCATACGTCAGCTCCCGAGATCATTGAAGGCATCAACGCTTTTGCCGAGAAAAGGCCGATTGATTATGAGAAGATCAGAAGGCAGATGGCAGAAGGTAAAGAACAGAGATCAGAGAACAGAAGTCAGAAGACAGAAGGCAGAAGGCGGAAGGCAGAAAACAGAGGGCAGAAGGCAGAGATCAGAGATCAGAAGGCAGATGGCAGAAGGCGGAAGGCAGAGATCAGAGATCAGAAGTCAGAAGACTTCGGCGAGCTCAGTCGAGCCGTCAAAAGTCAGAAGAAGAGTAGGAGTGGGCAACGAAAGAATTCCAGCGGAAAACCCGCGAGACGTTGACCATCTTTCATTTTTCATTGATCCAATAATCCACCACTCCAACACTCCAGCGCCATGACTTACCAAACTATACTCGTCACCAAAGAAGAAGGCTACGCCATCGTCCAGTTCAATCGCCCCGATGTCCTCAACGCGCTCAACATCAAGTTGATGGAAGAATTGGTGAATGCGCTGGAGACACTCGACAACGATAATGCAGTACGGTGCATGATCCTGACGGGCAACGAGAAAGCTTTTGCAGCGGGGGCAGATATTAAAGAGATGGCAGATGCATCGGCGGTCGAGATGCTCATTCGCGACCAGTTTGCGCGGTGGGATCGAATTCGGAAGATCAAGAAGCCCCTCATCGCGGCAGTGAGCGGCTTTGCACTCGGCGGTGGCTGCGAGTTGATGATGACATGCGATATCGTGATTGCATCGGAGACGGCAAAGATCGGTCAGCCCGAAATCAACATCGGCGTGATGCCGGGAGCCGGCGGAACGCAGCGACTCACACGGGCCGTTGGCAAGGTCAAGTCTATGGAACTCGTCCTCACCGGCAAAATGATCTCTGCTCAAGAAGCGTTGCAATGGGGTCTCATCAACAAGGTCGTGCCTGTGGAATACTACCTGCAGGAAGCGAAAGACCTGGCCAAAGAGATTGCCGGCAAGCCGCCATTGGCCGTGAGACTTGCGAAAGAGTCAGTGCTGAAAGCTTTCGATACAACGATTGAAAGTGGACTCGAATTCGAGCGGAAGAATTTCTATCTTCTCTTTGCCAGCGAAGATCAGAAAGAAGGAATGAAAGCCTTCACCGAGAAGCGAAAAGCGGAGTGGAAGGGAAAGTGAACTGTAAGGAGAGGGTGTTGCAGGCTACAAGGGAGTCCTTCGGACCTTCACAGCTGTGGAAGACTTGAGCGCCAAATCGAATCTTGAATGATTGCAACTATGCCTTGCTCCCAGTATATTGATTCATGTCTAATGAGGTTCCGTGATGAAAAAAGATGTGATTTCGAGTTCGTCTGATATTCTCAGTGGGACGCCGGTTTTCAAAGGCACACGTGTGCCTATCAAGAACTTGTTTGATTACATCGAGACCGGAGAAACACTGGAAGAATTTCTTACTGCATTTCCCAACGTCAAGCGCGAGCAAGCTATTGAAGTTCTTGAAATGGCGGAACACGTGCTTACGTCAGATGACTTTCTGAATGAAAATACTTCTCGATGAGTGTGTTGACTGGCGATTGAAGTTTGAGTTCGGAACGCATGAAACAAAATCGGTCCAGGACATGGGTTGGCTCGGCAGAACCAACGGCGAGCTTTTGGAGTTGGCTTCCAAGGAGGGGTTTGAAGTATTTGTTACTATCGACAAGAGGTTACAATATCAGCAGCACCTCCGGGACTATCCCTTAGCAATCATAATCCTTGCTCATTACCGCAGCACACTTGGGTATTTGAAACCTCTTGTTCCAAGAGTCCTTTCGATGCTTGGCTCAGTAACTCGGAAAAGTCTATGAGATAGCGGGTTCTGAAACTCAACCTTAGAAAGTCAGAAGCCAAGCTCCGTTGCTCATTGATCATTGATCATTGCCCACTGATCCATTATTCCAACAATCCACTAATCCATCAATCCATTACTCCGCCTAAACCATGCCCTTCCAAACTTTAGGACTCTCTGACGAACTCGTTCGCGGCATTCTTGCAACCGGGTATACTGCACCGACCGAAATTCAGTCGCGTGCTATTCCGATTGCTCTCACCGGAAAAGACATTATCGCAACGGCCAAAACCGGAACCGGAAAAACCGCGGCATTCGTCCTTCCTCTCCTCCACCGACTCGCCGCTCATCCGCAAAAGCGAGTTCACCATTGCAGAGCTCTCGTCCTCACCCCAACACGAGAACTCGCGAAGCAAGTTGAAGATTTCGTCGTCAATTACGGCCGGTTTTTGAATATACGTGCTCTCGCCATCTACGGCGGCACAAACATGCAGAACCAGCTCAAGCGACTTGGTCGCGGGGTGGATGTGGTGATCGCAACACCGGGGAGGTTACTCGATCATCTCGCCCGAAGGAGTATCAATCTCTCCCATGTCGAAGTGTTGGTGCTGGATGAAGCGGACCGGATGTTCGATATGGGCTTTATTGACGACGTGAAGAAGATCGTCAAACATGTTCCTTTGGAACGACAGACGATGATGTTCTCTGCCACAATCTCGAAGCCCGTTCGCGAGTTGATGTCTGCCATCCAAAAACATCCGACGCTCATTGAGATTGGCGAGCAGCGGTCTCCTGTTGAGGCAGTGCGACAATCGTTCTACTCTGTGCCGAAGGAGAAAAAATTGGAGTTGCTTCTCTTCATTCTTGAGCGGAAGGAATTAGATAGCGTCCTCGTCTTCTCAAGAACGAAACACGGAGCCGACAAGATTTCGCATCGTCTGGAACGAGCCGGAATTAAGTCAATCGCCATTCATTCCGACCGCACGCAGTCTCAGAGAGAACGCGCACTGGCCGGATTCCGGAACGGGGAGTACCGCGTCATGGTGGCAACAGATGTGGCGGCACGCGGCATTGACGTCGAAGGAATCTCTCATGTCGTCAACTACGACACCCCAAGTTTTCCGGAAGATTACTTACACCGCATCGGCAGAACGGCTCGCGCTGGCGCTTCCGGGGACGCCGTAACGTTTGTCGCACAGGATGAGGTTAACCATCTTAGAAAAATTGAGCGGTTTACATCAAAGCGATGTGAGCTGAAGAAATTCCCGGGATTCGACGATCGCAAAGTTACTGCACATCCTCCAGATCCACAACCCTCGCACAAGCATCCTCACCCGAAGAAAAAACATTCATTCGATCAACGTAAGGGTCGCCGCCCACGCCTGCGTGCCGAAACGCCTGGCCGCCGAACGAGTTCTCTGGCAGGCGGGCACTCTGGCGGGCAGGCACGTCGGCATGAGAAGCACTTGCGGCCAGAGCATGGG
>JANONN010000370.1:0-12065 GCA_031420835.1 Ignavibacteriales bacterium
CCGCTTCCATTACATTGAGAACAAGTTGACTTCCCGCTTCCGGATCGGGCGCCGGAGCCAGAGCACGTGTCGCAGCGCTTGTAGCGTTTGACTTTGATCTTCTTTTCGACGCCCGCCGCAATCTCTTCCAGCGTCAGCTGAAGTGTGACGCGAAGGTCGGAGCCGGGTGATCCCGTCTGAGTTGAGCGTCGGCGCGTTCGCGCCCCGCCGCCAAAGACCTCCTCGAAAATGCCGCCTCCGATGCCTGAGCCAAAAATGTCGCCAAACGTTGAGAAAATATCATTGATGTCGTGGAACTCACGGAAGTTCGTGCCTCGCATTCCCTCATGGCCAAACTGATCGTACCGTCGGCGCTTTTCGGGATCGCTCAGTGCCTCGTATGCTTCCGCTGCTTCCTTGAACTTATCTTCTGCCTCTTTGTTGCCGGGATTCCGGTCGGGGTGGTACTTCATCGCCAACTGACGATATGCCTTCTTGATCTCGTCAGCCGAACCGCTTCGTGATACTCCCAATATCTCATAAAAATCTCGCTTTGCCATGGATGTGTGCATCAGCTTTCACCGCCGGATTGCCCATCCGGATTCTGATTACTCTGTGGGGCTTGTGGTGAGGGCTCGACCGGTTCTTGTTCGGTGGGAGACGAAGACACGACAACTTTTGCATGACGAATCACTTTGTTGTGAAATGTGTATCCTTTCTCAACCTCTTTGAGGATCGTGAAGGCTGGAACATCCTCACGCGGCATTTGCATCAAGGCATCGTGGTAATGAACGTCGAACGGTTTTCCAATGGTCTCGATGGCTTTGATCCCTTGAGATTCTAAGGTCTTAGCCAACTTCTGGTAAATCAACTCAACGCCTCGATAGAAGCTCTCGAATTCTTTCCGCTCTTTGCTGAGGTTGAGCGAGCGCTCGAAGTCGTCAAGGACGGGAAGGATTTCTCCGATGAGATCTTCGTTTGCAAACTTGATGATGGTTCCTGCATCGTTCTCAACACGCCGCTTGTAGTTCTCGAACTCGGCAGCTTTTCGCAGGAACGAGTCTTTGTATTGGTCGGCTTGCCGTTGGATTTCTTCCAGTTTCAACGATAGGTCGTTCTCGGAAGATGCTGCCGCCTCCTGTGTTGAAGGGATAGCTTGTTGCTCGGGTTTTTGGTTGTCTTCTGGCACTGGTTCTCTTTTCTGTTTGTCTTCATCTACCATTGTTATTCTACCGGTCATGAATGTTAGGCGCGCAAAAGCTTCGCGATGATCTTTGCGAAATGATCCACGATAGGGACAACCTTCGCATAGTCCATCCGTTTGGGGCCGATGATCCCGACACGCCCCGTAATTCCGTTCGCGTCGTAGGTTGCTGTCACGATGCTATACTCGCTGGCCTTGGAGTCTTCGTTCTCATTTCCGATGGTAATAGCAAATTCGCCTTCCATTCCATCATGCTTTTCGAGAAGATGAACGATGATCTCTTCGTTTTCAATTAATTCGATGACGCCACGAAACTTCTTCGGGTCAACAAACTCCGGTTGTTCGATGATGTTCTGCGTGCCCGCGATGTGTAGCTTCTCTTGATCTCTCGTATCAGCAAAGAGTTGGTCAACGGATTCAATAAAAAGACGCAGGAGGTTCTGTTGCTCACTCTGGACATCCCGTACCCGCTCTGCAAATGTGTCGCGAATTTCTTGAAGTCTCAATCCACTGAGCCGTTCGTTCAGCTTCCGGGCAACATCGTCAAGAGCCTGACGCGGAATCTCAGCCCCGACTTCCAGCATGATCGTCTTCACGAGTCCCTGACTGATCGAAATGATCACAAGCAGCTTGGTACTTGATAAAGGTATCAGTTCCAGTTTCTCGAAGATTCCGCTTGCCATGTGAGGCGAAGAGACAACACTCAACTGTTTCGAGATCTTGCTCAGGAGTTTCGACGTTTCGCGAAGGATGTTGTCCGGATCGGGAGCCTGTGTTAGCTGCTGTTCGATTTGGATTCGGTCGCTTTCAGCGATTCTCTCGATCTCCATAAGGTAATCCACATAATACCGATACCCGAGATCGGTTGGCACACGGCCCGCCGATGTGTGCGGATGCGAGAGATAGCCAATCTCCTCCAGATCGGCCATGACGTTGCGAATCGTTGCCGGGCTGAGGTGTGACTCGAACTTCCGTGAAATGTATCGCGAGCCAACAGGAACGGCAGTTTGGATGTAGTTATACACCACGTGCCGTAGAATGCCCTTCTCACGTTCCGTCAAAACGTTTGATTTTGCTTCTTCAACCATAGGAAAAAGTGTGAAATCCTGAGAAATTATAACAATTTTTCGCCCGTTTGTCAAGATAACGATTTTGAACTTTGTCTCATACTTCTTTCTGATTTGAATAAGGGAAAAAAGAAGATTGTCACTATCCAATGTGAAGGTAATGAAGAAGTAAATGCACCATTTGACCGAGCAAGTCGTGAAAGAAAAAGGATCCAGCAGAAAGTTGATTCAACTTCGTTTTATCGCTATCTTTTTTTCGCAATTTAAGTGAGAAATTGTACGGAGCAAATGTGATCGCAAAGCTGGCACTTGAGAATGGAACAATCTTCACCGGTGAGGCCTTCGGCGCCTCAGGGGAAGTCACGGGCGAAGTCGTGTTCAACACGAGCATGACGGGCTATCAGGAGATTCTCACCGATCCCTCGTACGCCGGGCAGATTATAACGATGACCTCTCCGATGATCGGCAACTATGGAGTCAATGCTGACGATATGGAGTCGGTGAAGCCGCATGTTTCGGGATTTGTGGTTCGGGAGTATTTTGAGTTCCATAGCAACTTCCGAGCGCAGCAAAGCTTGGGGGAGTGGCTGAATAAGCACAACATCGTCGCAATGCAGGGGATTGACACACGCAAGCTCACGAAGATGATTCGCACTGTCGGCGCAATGCGCGGGGTCATTTCGACGACCGATCCTGACGATACCAATCTGGTGCGAAAAGCAAAGCAGTCTCCATTGATGGCTGGACTCGATCTGACGAAGAAGGTCACAACCGACAAGCCTTACAAATGGGATCAGGTAGATCGCACACCATTTGCATTGATCCCTCAACAGAAGAAGAGATTGAACGGGCAACGATGGAACGTTGTTGTGTTTGATTATGGCGTGAAGCAGAACATCTTGCGCAGGTTGACTTCATTCGGATGCGATTTGACAGTTGTTCCATCGTCATACTCGGCGGATCAAGTGATGGAGATGGATCCCGATGGGATCTTTCTTTCAAACGGTCCCGGTGACCCCGCCGCTGTAAAGTACGCGATTGAGAATATCAAGAAGTTGATTGGGCGAAAGCCGATCTTCGGTATTTGCTTGGGGCATCAGCTCTTGGGACTGGCACTCGGAGGGAAGACGTTTAAGCTGAAATTCGGCCACCGTGGCGCCAATCATCCGGTCAAGAACTTGCGCACGAACGAAATCGAGATCACGTCGCAAAATCACGGATTTGCCGTCGATCCGGACTCCCTCAACCCATCGGAGATCGAAATCACGCACATGAATTTGAATGACAACACTAACGAAGGATTTCGCCACCGGACTCTCCCCCTGTTCTGTGTTCAATACCATCCCGAAGCTTCTCCCGGTCCGCACGATAGCGACTATCTCTTCGATCAGTTCGTCGATATGATGGAACGAGAGAGCGTTGCCGTCGTGAGTTAGTAGCTGCTATGAAAATAGGTCGTTCCGCAGCTTGGCTCATTGGTTAGACTGTGATCTGTTTTCATCGGGGGTCCAGCCCGCCATGCGGTCTGGCGGGGGTCAATCCTGCATTCGTGACCGCTTTGTATAATGGAGAATCACCACGACCCCGTAGGGGTCAAACGTTTGTAGTAGAGCAACAAACAAAAAACCATTCCCGACCCCGTCAGGGGTCGTACGTTGGTAGAAAAAACAATCAGCGCATGGCACATTCCAACTCCGTAGGAGTTGAACTCCTACGGAGTTCATAATCGCTTGGCGAAACTCGTTTCTACAAACGTCCAGCTCCTAACGGAGTTGCCGCACAAAACAACTATCTGCAATGAAAACAGATTGTTCCGCAGTTCACGCAGCTTCGGCTACTGGTCCGACGGTAGTCTATTTTCATCTGGGGTGGTTCACCCCGTGAGATAGAATGCCTTCATCATTAGTTACCTCTGCAAAAAAATATATCTCACGGGGTAAAGCCCAGATTCATGACCGCTGATGTTGCGATCTTAGCGCTTGGGATTTGTTGCGTGAACAAAGATGTTGCACTTGCGATGTTGCTTAACATCGTCCATCCATAGTAAAACCCTCTTACAGGAATTCCACCATGTCTCTCCGATCAACTAATCCATTTACTGGTCAAGTCATTCGGGAGTATCCCGAGATGACAGCAGCCGAGTTCAATGCCGCCGTAAGCAAAGCGCATGCGGCTTTTTTGAAATGGCGCTCAACGGACTTTGCGTTTCGTGCTCAACGATTACAAGCGGCATCGAGCATCCTTCGTAGCAACACAGAACGCTTTGCGCGACTCATGGCTGAGGAAATGGGAAAACCGGTGAAGGGGGGAAGGTCAGAAGTTGAAAAGTGTGCTTGGGTGTGCGACTACTATGCGGAGAACGCGGAGAAATTTTTGGCGGTCGAGCCGATTTCAACCGATGCATCGAAGAGTTACATCTCCTATCAGCCGCTCGGAGTAGTACTGGCGGTAATGCCGTGGAATTTTCCCTTCTGGCAGGTGTTTCGGTTTGCGGCTCCGGCACTCATGGCAGGGAATGCGGGCGTGCTGAAGCATGCTTCGAACGTCATGGGGTGTGCGCTCGCCATCGAAGATGTGTTTCGCGAAGCAGGGTATCCGGAGAATCTTTTCCGCTCACTGCTTGTCGGAAGTTCGATGGTTGATTCAATTATCGAAAACCCGCTCGTGAAAGCAGTGACGCTCACAGGCAGCACGCCGGCGGGCAGAGCTGTTGCCGGAAAAGCGGGAAGCCTTCTGAAGAAAACTGTTCTCGAGCTTGGCGGAAGCGATCCGTACGTCATACTGGCCGACGCGAATCTTGAAGAATCCGTCTCCATGTGCGTCACCGGACGATTGATCAATTCAGGACAAAGCTGTATTGCTGCCAAACGGTTCATCGTTGTGGACTCAGTCTCTCAAAAGTTCGAGGAACTCATGGTTCAGCAGATGGCGGCGGCAACAATGGGGAATCCGATGGAAGAGGAGACGCTCATTGGTCCGTTAGCGCGCTACGATCTACGGGATGAACTGCACGCTCAAGTGCAACGCAGCATCGAGAAAGGAGCGACGTGTTTGCTTGGCGGATCGGCACCCAAGGGGAAAGGAGCATTCTATCCCGCGACCGTTCTTTCTAACGTAAAGAAAGGAATGCCTGCGTACGATGAGGAACTCTTCGGTCCCGTCGCGTCCATCATTACCGCAAAAGATGAACAGGAAGCGATTGCCATCGCCAACGATTCGCCATTCGGACTTGGCGCGGCGGTATTCACGAGTGATCTGGAGAAGGGGAGAAGGATTGCAGAGTTCGAGCTTGAAGCGGGAAGTTGCTTCGTGAATGCGTTCGTGAAGTCAGATCCGCGACTCCCCTTCGGTGGAATCAAGGAGAGCGGTTACGGGCGAGAGCTGTCTCATGCGGGGATCAAAGAATTCGTGAACATCAAGACGGTATATGTGAAGTGACGGCTTCATTGTTGTGCGACAGGAAGCGTCATTCCCGAACGCTTGATCTTGTTCCCACACTTGATCTCGTTCCCACGCTCTGCGTGGGAACGGCTCGCCTGCCGCTCCGCGGCAAGAACTCTCTAATCACACAGCGGACGCAGAGCGTCCCGGCCCTTCGTGCCGACGGAGACCGTCGGCACGAGATGATTCCCGCTTAAAACGAGCGGGAATGACAGTGGTTTTTTTCGTTTGCGTGACATCACTCATTTCATCCTTCCATACTTCTTCATCAATCTCTTGACATCGTCTATCGGGATACCTTCAATCGTTGTCCCGTTGTACCCGCGTACGGTCGTAGCTTTCAAAAGAGAGTTATAGATCGCTTCCTCGGTGGCTTCCACCGTTGCTTGGAAAACGGCAGAGAGATCATCTTCACGAAAACGAATGACCGACTCGGTTTTCGGGATGCTTGTTCTGATCCGCACTTCAGATGCGGTAGAAAACGCGATAACATAATCGCCGCTGCCGTGACTCATGGAAGATCCTGTTCTACCGAGGGCGAGAACGGCGCGTTTAGCGATGCGCTTCAACTGAGAGCGATCAATCGGCGCATTTGTAGCAATGACGATCATGCAAGAACCGTCACCCCCTTCATTGATCTGATTTTGGAAAGCGTGCCGCCCCAGTTCCTTCCCGACCGGCACGCCGGCAATCTCCAAAACACCACCGTAATTCGACTGAACCAACGCTCCCACCACAAAGCCACCGAGACTTGTTGGAAGTATCCGTGAGCTTGTCCCAATCCCCCCTTTCCAACCGAACGCGATAGTTCCCATGCCTGCGCCAACGCTCCCTTCTTCAACAGCGCCCCCCTTTGCGTTGAGGATTGCCTGAATTGCATGCTCGGGAGTGACGCGTCGTGCGCGAATATCATTCAACGTGCCATCATTTGTTTCTCCCACAATCGGATTGATCGAGCGGACGGTCTCATTTCCCTTGAGTGCAAGCATGTGGTTCACCGTTCCGCGAGCAACGTCCCATACGCTGAGCGTGTTTGTCAACAAGATTGGAGTTTCGATCTGCCCAAGTTCCTCCACTTGAGTTCCGCCAATCAGTTTTCCAAATCCATTACCGACATAGATCGCTGCGGGGACCTTTTCCTGGAAAAGATTTCCGCCGTGTGGAAGAATCGCTGTCACGCCGGTTCTGATCTGTTCACCCTCGTTGACTGTTACATGACCGACCGCGACGCCTTCAACGTCGGTGATTGCGTTGAGAGCACCGGTTTTGAACAATCCCACTTCGACTCCAAGGTCCCTCAGTCGAGGGCGTGCCTGCACGCCGGAGTGCGTTTCGGCACGCAGGCGTGTGTCTTGCGCTTCCATTGTCGAGAAGGTGAGCATCAATGCGAGAATGACTGTTGCTAGTATGTTCATGTTACCCTCCTGAGAAGACAAGTTATGGTGAATCAACAGCTCGGAAGGCTGTCCAAAAAGCGGCATGTCATTCCCGATAGCTTTTGTCGGGAATCTAAGAAACTGCCGAAAACCAACTGCTGGACACCCGACTAAAGCATTCGGGTGTGACAATTTTTTCTTTTTGGACAGCCTCCGGTCAGCTATCACCGCTCCCGCGGTGAGTTTTCAGAAACTGTTTTCGTGGAGCAAAAGCGACGCAGAGCGTCCTTCCTCTCGTTCCGACGGAGACCGTCGGAACGAGGAAAATTATTCTTAGAAGATGCTGAGCAGTTACGTCAAATCAACCCCGGCTTGCAAATCTCCATGAAAAGCACTAATTTCCCCTTGTGAGATTTTCATCTCAAATCCTCCGGGGCACGACCGTGATGTTCGTGCTTCTTCTCGGCTGTCAATCTCCGGTTGAACCTGATGATAGCTATGTTGTTGAAGCCCGTAACCACGTTCGCGCCGCTTGGTCACCTGATGGCGCAACGATCGCGTTTACTGCAGCGATCAACAATGTCCTTGGTATCTATCTTGTAGATACGAGTGGAGCCAACCCGCGAATTCTCGTTGCAAGCGATGCGGTTGGCGCAACGTGGTCACCCGACAATCAATGGGTCGCGTATTCAGCCGGTGGAATCCTCTACAAGATGAGGATCAACGGCACCAAGCCGGATACGATTTCTCCAACCGGATTCAGTATTCGGCCATCATGGTCGAAAGATGGAACGAAGATCGCCTTCGTGCGCTCGCCAAACATCTTCGTTCGAAATCTTCTGACTGGGGTGGAGACCGACCTTCTGTTGCAGGCGAATTACCCCTCATGGCATCCGAATGGCAATGAAATCGTAGCGCAAGAGACGAACGCTGAGGCGGGACTGTATCGGTTCACTGCTGTGCATGATTCTACCAAAGTTGTGCGTTCACTGTACTCGTTTGCGACTGCCGATGAGTGCGGGTTTTCCTCCATAAGTCCCAACGGTGATGCGATCGTGTACGCCAGAAAGGCGGATCGCGGCTACACGCAAATCTGGAAAGTGAACCTTGCGATAGGCCAACACGTTCAACTCACAGACACCGGTGATTTTCCTGCGTGGAGTCCCGACGGCGCCAAGATCGTTTACACGCGCACGGCAGTGGGAGATGGGGCTTTGTGGATCATGAACGCCGATGGCACACAAAAGAGACGACTCACCGCTTCACTTGGGCTTTAGTCTTCACGGTTCGAGTGACAGGCTATAATTGGTGAGGAACACCATGAAGTCCGAGATTTCAGTCATATCCTTCCCCTTGAACCGAATTGAATGAGCATCGGTTCGCTCTACGCCCTTCAGATACTCTAACACCTCTGCTACTCGATAATGTTTGAACGAAACATCAAGCGTGATGGGTGACTTCAGCACGTACGTCTTGAAGTCTTTCATTCGCGCAAATGCGGCTTTGACCTTCTGACCGATCAGTTCATACGATGCTTCGGGCGTGAGCGTGTTTGCGGAATGGAAGCCGAGACTCTTTTTCACTTCCGCACCTTCAATCGGTCCGAGCAACTTCCGAGCCTCTTCAATCACTGCATCGTCACCGGAGATCATCACGACCGGCACGCCAAAATGCCCGGCGATCGCTGCATTCCACGCCGCCTCGGTAACCTCAACGCCGTTGAGAGCCACACGAGTCAGTCTGCCGCTTGAGAATGTATGTGCGCGGACTCCTTTCGGATTGTTGGTGGAAGAGTGATAACCGATGAAGATCATCGCATCAAACGTTTCATCAATGCCACCGATCATTCCCAATCGCCGCGGCCAGGATCGGATGATGCGAACGTCTTTCGGAAACAGTTCGATGAGGAGGTTTTCCCCATTCCCGTGAGAGTCACCGACGACGATCTCTGTGGCTCCCGATTCCTTCGCGGCGCTCACCGCTGCCAATGCTTCTCGCGTCATGAATTCACGGAATCGCTGGTACTCGAACCCTCCCGGACCAAGTTGGTCGTCCGTGACGGCTCCGACAACGCCTTCCATATCAACGGAGATATACACCTTGAGCTTCTTCGGTTGTGCTGCTGCAATGAAAATCGTCAAGAGGGTGAGTAAGATAGAAATCAGGCCTGTACGCATGAGGGTTTCTCCTGGTAGGATGTTGAACAACATTTTGGGCACAATCTGTATTGGGGGCCATGGCAATTCAAGCCAAAGCTCATGGCAATTCAAGCTAAAGCTCATGGCAACTCAATTGAATTGCCGTAATTCAAATGAATTGCTACGACTCTGAATCGCCACGACTGAATTGCCACGACTGAATTGCCACGACCTTCAGGTCGTGGACAGAAAAGTCCAATCATTTGGGCTTTAGCCCACCTTCTGAAGGTTAGGAGGCTTTCAGTTTTCCGCTTGCTAACTCAATCCAGCAAAGTCTTTCCGCTACGGATTTGGTCCACGACTGCCATCCTCCTTATAGGTGGGCGCTTTGTACGAACGAAGTCGAACTCTACTTCATCGCCTGCAGTTGCTTTGCCGTTTCCTCGACCTTGGACCAGACCCGCAACAAATTCTCGCCGCAGATCTTTTTGATTTGAGCCTCCGAATATCCTTTCATCAAAAGATGATAAATGAGATTCGGATACTGCGACGCGTCTTTCAGTCCGGTGGGGAGCGAATCGCCAACACCGTCGAAGTCTGAGCCGAACCCGACGTAATCAACTCCGACCAGCTTCACGACGTGGTCAATGTGGTTCGCGACTTCTGTGACGTCGGCGAAAGCGATATTGCGTGATTTGCGATATTCACTGATGAATTCCTGCGCTTTTGGGTCACTGTAACGGAGGCTGTTCTTCCGCAGATATGCCGTCAGTTCGCCCCGTCCTGCTTCTTCATTTTTGCGGTACTCCTCGCTTATGAACGACGAGCCGAAGTTGATCATGATAACACCACCATTCTGCGCAAGGAGCTTGATGATTTCGTCCGACATGTTGCGCTCCCAGCCCGGAGTGAATGCGCGGCAGGAGGAGTGAGATGCGATCACGGGAGACTTCGTAATTTCCAAGACCTGTTTGGCAGCATCATCGGAAAGGTGCGAAATATCCACCATGATCCCATGAAGGTTCATTTCCGTCACCACTTGCTTCCCAAACGGGCTGAGGCCTTTCCACGTACGCATCGTGTCGAACGAAGCATCGGAGAGATGATTGTCTCTGGAGTGCGTGAGTGTAATATAGCGGATACCGCGGTCGTAGAAGTGCTTCACATTCTCCAGGTTTCCTTCGATCGGTGAGCCGTTCTCCATCCCCAACGGTACCGACATAAGTCCCCGCCGGAACTGCGCCCGCACATCTGCCAAGAAGCTATCCACCGCGAACTTCTTCGGCCACGATTTCTCGAAACCCACGACCATGTCGATCAATGAGTCAGCAAGTTGCTTTGCCGTCTTTTGTTGCTCGCGGTCGCTGGGAACGTAGATAGACATAAAGGGAGCATCGAGTCCACCTTCTTTCGCACGGACATAGTCGAAGTCACCCTCGGACGTTCTTACGGAGATATCTTCCCATTTGTTCTTCAAGCGGTAGGGAATATCCACATGCCCATCAACGATAATGAACGCCTTGGCGAGTTTCTTGGCGCGCTCCTGCAAAGCCTGATTGGGCGTTTCCTGCGAGATGAGGGGGGTGAGTAGGATGAAAACGAGAGAGAGAGCGGAGAGAATCCGTTTCATGCAAGACTCCTTCGAGAGTAAGGTGTGTGGTTTAAAAGCGGTTTAGGATAGGCGAAATGTGGGAGAAATGCAAGAATGCAAATGTTCAGAGGTAGATCGCGAGCTACGATTTCCCTACGTGTCAAGGCTGCGGATGGCCGTGGCGACGATCTCCGCGCTTTTCCGAAGCTTCGTTTGCTCTTCTGCGTTGAGCGGTGGCGGAAACGTGGCAAGAATCCCCTTTCCGCCGACGAGGTGAGGGAGAGAGACGGTGACGTCCGCAATCCCCATCACATCAACCATGGGTGTACAGACAGTGAGGATCGACCGCTGGTCTCTGAGGACGACATCAACGATCCTTGCGAGGGCGCTCCCGATTCCGTAATAGGTGGCGCCCTTCCCTCCGATGATGGTGTACGCCGCTCGCCGCACCCCCTCCTCGATTACCTCTCGCGTCTGTTCGTCCAGCGCGACGCTGCGTTGCCGGCAGAATTCTTCGAGAGGCATGCCGCCGACGTTTGCAAGCGACCACGTGAGTACCTCGGAGTCGCCGTGCTCACCCACAACGTAGGCATGGACATGATGAGAGTCCACGCTGAGGTGACGAGCAAGAAGCGCGCGAAAGCGGGCGGTGTCTAACGTCGTGCCAGATCCGATGACGCGATTGCTGGGGACTCCGAGCCCGGCAGCAAAGCGCGCCGTAATATGGGTCATGATGTCAACCGGATTGGTTGCTACAACGAGGACGCACTCCGGTGCATATTCAAAGATACTCGGGACGACCTCTCGGAAAACCGCTGCGTTGCGGCTCAGGAGATGGAGGCGCGTCTCGCCTGGCTTCTGGTTCACTCCCGCCGCAATGATGACGACACGAGAGCCGTTCAGATCCCGATAATCGCCAGGCACGACTTCAAGTGCGTGAGCGAAAGGGACGGCGTGCTGGATGTCGTCAGCTTCGGCGCGCGCCCGCTCGATGTTCCGATCCACCAGGACGATCTCGCGCCCCACGCCACGCATGACCATTGCGTATGCAGCCGTCGCCCCGACAAATCCACTGCCGACAATGCCGATTTTCATGTGGGAAAGATAAGAAAAGGAAGGGGAGAATCAAATGACCTCGAAGTCTGACTCGTTATAGGACTGCGCTGCGAGATCTTCTTCGGAAATATATCGGCTTGCCTGACGAATGATAGCCCGAAGAGTTCCGATGTCGAGTTCTTTGTGGAGAGGAACGGTCAGTGTTTGCTTCTC
>JANONN010000371.1:0-13151 GCA_031420835.1 Ignavibacteriales bacterium
AACGAAGCACGGCTATCCACCCGACAACCAACAGAAAGCGATTGATACAGTGTTGAAGCAGGCGGAGTTGATGGCGGAGTATTTGGTTGGAATGCCTCAAGGAGAGGAGTAAGGAATGATCGTCCAGAGGATTCATGTTTGAAACTTGGCAAAACTATTTCTAATGTTGAAGAGCAATGAGGAAAAGTTATGAGAGCGCTTTTGGTTGTCGACGTCCAAAACGATTTCTGCCCCGGCGGGTCACTTGCCGTTCCGGAAGGGGATAAGGTCGTTCCCGCGATCAATCAATTGATGGAGAAGTTCAACGTCGTGGTAGCGTCGAAGGACTGGCATCCACATCAGACCGTTCATTTTCAGAAGTGGCCAGTGCATTGCGTTCACAACACGCGGGGTTCGGAGTTTCATCCTGAATTGAATAGCGTGAAAATCCAACGGGTCTTTCTCAAAGGAACCGGCAACAAAGATGATGGCTACTCCGCTTTCGAAGCGACGAATGTGAATTTCATAGAATATCTGAAGCAGAGGCATGTAGGAGAGCTGTTTGTGACCGGACTTGCCACTGACTACTGTGTGAGAGCCTCTGCGCTCGACGCGGCAAAGGCCGGCTTCAAAACGTACGTTGTCACCGATGCAATCGCGGGTGTGAATGTGAAACCGGGTGATGACAAGAAAGCTTTGGATGAGATGAAGCAGGCGGGGGTTGTGCTTGTTTCCTCCAATAATGTGTAACACATTGTTGAAAACCGATAACCCTTCGGCATTCCCTCGGACGCGGGAATCAAGAAACAAAAACACAAGTCAAAGGAACTGAATGAACCTCGCACTTCTTCTTCTCCTGTCCCTCACTGCGCTTGTGGCTGGATATTATTTTTACGGCCGCAGAGTAGCACGCATCCTCGGCGTTGATCCGGAACGAACTACTCCCGCCACTCAAATCAATGATGGTGTTGATTATGTCCCCACGAATCCGGCAGTGTTGTTTGGGCATCACTATGCTTCTATTGCGGCGGCAGGTCCGATCGTCGGTCCTACTTTGGCTGTGTATTACGGAGTCGTTCCAACATTGCTATGGATTCTGGTGGGTGTCATATTTATCGGTGCGGTGCATGATTTCAGCGTTCTTTTTGTGAGTGTGAGGGAAGGGGGAAAGTCCATCGCGGAAATTGCGCGCAAGACGCTTGGGAAGTCAGGATTCATTTTCTTTGTCTCGTTTGCTATTCTCCTTTCGATTCTCGTTACTGCTGCATTTCTTCAACTCGCCGCCGTCGCACTGACGTCAACTTACCATCTTGAAGGACTCAAACTTCCTGTTGATCAAACGTTGATCCGTACCGACGTCATTGAGGGTCAGCATTACGCCAAACTTGGCGGTATCGCATCGACTTCAGTGGTTGTTATCACACTTTTCTCACCACTGGTTGGTTATCTCCTTTACAAGAAGAAAATGTCTATCGTTCCCATGAGTATTCTGGCCATTGGAATTACCGTCGTCTCTGTGATGCTCGGATTTGAATGGCCTGTAAACCTCGATCCGAGTATGTGGATGATCATTCTCAGCATTTACATGATCTTTGCTGCATGGCTTCCAGTGTGGTTGGTTCTCCAGCCCAGAGATTTCGTCAACGTCCACTTCCTCTACATTGGGTTGATTGGGATGTTTGTTGGCATTATGATGAGCGGCTTTTACGGCTACACGGTTGATGCTCCTGCTTTTCATATGACAACCGACAGTGTTACGGCTCTTGGTTGGGTTTGGCCATTCATGTTTGTGACGATTGCGTGTGGTGCGTGCTCGGGTGCGCACTGTCTCATTGCAAGTGGAACCACATCGAAGCAGCTCTCCAACGAGCGACACGCCCCGGCTATCGGTTACGGTGGAATGCTCCTTGAAGCGTTCCTTGGCATTCTCGTTTCACTCTGCATCGTTGGTGGCCTCGGGTTTGCAGATTACCGCTCGATTGTGTGGCCGCAGGACGTTGACGGGAATTTTCTACCGGGAAACGCTCCACTTGCATTTGCGCTTGGCGTCGGTCGAACATTGGATCACGGTCTCGGCATCCCCACGATTTACGGCGCCATCTTCGGTATTCTCATCCTTGAGGGCTTTGTAATCACAACAATCGATACCATCATTCGATTGGAGCGTTATCTGCTCGAGGAACTTTGGGCTGCGACCCTGAAGAAGGTCCCTGCGATATTGCAAAACAAAGCTTTCAACAGTTTGCTTGCAGTTGGGTTCATGATGCTACTCGGATTCTCCAACGCGTATCAAGCCATCTGGCCGATCTTTGGAACCGCCAATCAACTCTTGGCAGCATTGGCGTTGATCGCGGTGACGGCTTGGTTGGCGCAGAAGGCGAAAAAAGTCTACATCACTGCAATCCCTGCTGCATTCATGGTGGTCACCACTCTCGTGTCTCTCGTGATGCTTCTGGAACGTTACATTGCAAAGGGGAATTGGTCTCTCGTTATCGCTGATGTGCTGCTGCTGGTTCTCTCCCTTGGAGTCGTCGTCATGACGTTCCGTTACTTCTACAGGCTGCGTAAAGAAATGGTTGCCACGGTGACCGAGAAACCACTTCGTTGAAGGAATGCCACAAACCGAAGGCATCGAGATTGTGTAATAACTCAGTCCGACCACATAAGTCGGGTCACCTGCCCGACGAACAAGTTCTTTGGCAGGCGGGCAGACCCGACCAACAAGCGGAGAAAAGTGTAGTTGGAGTTGTTGACCGGGACTCCCGTCCCAGTTTCACAGGTCTTTTCACACAAACTCGATCACTTCGTGACTGAAGTCTACTATGATGTGGAAACCCAACTCTCCGCCGAGGAGGTTGGAGGATGGCAGAACGTCCATTTGATGCGCGTGTCTGTTGCGATCTCGTGGAGTTCTGGAGAAGGATTCCTCCGTTGGGACGAGCAATCGGTCCCACCTATGATTGACTACCTCTCTCGCTTCGACCGGATTGTAAGCTTCAATGGGGATGGGTTTGACTCGCGCGTCTTGGGATATTACGGAAACACATCTCTCATCACCATCAAATCGTTCGATGTTCTTGCCGACCTGAAGGCACAGCTTGGACATAAGTTGAGTCTTCAGGCGATCGGTAAGGTAACACTTGGCGCCGGAAAATCTGCCGACGGGTTGCTCGCGCTTCAATGGTGGAAGGAAGGGAAGGTTGATTTGATCGCACAATACTGTCAGCAAGACGTTCAGATGCTGGTGGATATTGTTGAGTTCGGCCGAGACTTTGGATATGTGTTCTACGAAGACAAGAACGGCAATATCAAGCAAGTTGCTGTGCAGTGGTAACCAATCCCTCCGGTCTCAAGACCCACGAAGTTTCTTCGTAACTACTCAGCATACATATTCTATGGCGGTAGAACCCCTACGGGGTTCTAAACTCTATTAGTCCTTCGAAGCTGAAAGCTGGTGCTTAGTCCCACCAACTCGAAATGTGTGAAGCAAGCCATCAACCTGGAGGATGAGTTTCTTTTTCTCCACGCGTGGCGCAAAGACGGAGCCATCGAGCATATATATCCGCTTCGTTTGCTCATCGTAAAACGTGTAGCTCACAAAGGGTCCCCCACCCGATTTGTCGGTGAAGCGCCAATTGCCACGCGCCTCAATAGCATACCTTCCCAGAAAGTTCACAGGTTGGATCTGAAGATGATACGGTGCTATTTCAACGTAGGCATCATCTTCTGCTGTCCTTAGAAACTTCCGCGTCAACGAATCCCGAAGTGTTACGACCCACCGATCGGTGAGAAGCGCCGGATTGTCTGATTCGAGCCAGTGCACCCAAATCCAACGCTCCATATCGGGGGGGTTTGCGCGGCGCACCCAGAAGAATCGGGATTCCGCCGAGTCAATTGCCACCCAATAATCGTGCTGGATCGTCATGCTCCAACCGTATCGTTCCGCCAAAGACTGTTCGATCTCCTTTTTGTGGTAATTGCTCTCAGCCTCGATAAGAGCCAACTCGCGTTTGAGTGACATGTTCTTGAAGTAATACAGAATATCCGCCGCGCGATGATGAATTGAGTTCTTCAGTCCCGTAGCATTCACCCCAGTGAGAAACATCGTTAGCTGACCACGTGCCCGCGAGTCATATTTCGTGAAAACAAACTCCTTGCCTTCTTCAACGAGCACTTGAACGGCCGGATCGAGCGATTGCTGCAAGTATCGTGCAACTGGATCGTCACTGTCAAGCGTCCCGACAATCAATCGGTTCTTGTGCTTTTCGAATTGATCGAAGAGAGAGATGTCAGTCCAGCGGAGGCTGAACCATCGTTCGGGGATCGGAGTGAAGACCGTGTCTTCAAACACTTGTTTGAGAGTAGGTTCCAGTTGGATCCACGTCAAGCTGTCTGCAAACACAATGATCTCATCATCCTGGCCAACGGCATTTGTCTTTCCGATTTCGCAACTGACAAAAAGAAAAACAACGATAACGACTGCAACAAAACTCAGCGGCCTGATCATCGAAACCTCCACTCACATCATACTGGAAAGATTGACACTCGGAAGAAAAAGGAAATAGAGTCCCCACAATACAAATCCAAAAACCAGCGGGACGGAAAGATTATCATCGACGTGAACTGAAAGGGACTCCACAACGGCTGCTGCAAAGGCGGCGACAGAGGCAATAACGTACTCCTGAACAAGGCCATCAATCTTTGGAGTTACAAGAATAACAACGATAGCCGAGAGCAGGAAAGCCAGCGCGCCCTCAAGGCTCTTGTGCAAAAAAGGTCGCCTGCCAAAACGGCGACCGACAAGGGCAGCAGTGATATCGGAGATAATAAACACGGCAAAGGCATTTACGGTAATGACTTTGGGGAAGATTAACACACAGAGGCAAGCGGAAAGCAGGACGGTCGTTGCACCGTTGAGACGTTTGCGATTCGAATCCTGTTCGTGTTTTCGGAGAAGTCGGCCGAACCAACGATAGAACCAGTCAGCAGTGGGTTTGTGGTAGTAGCGTGTAAGATCAACGAAGAGGAACGCGAGAGCCAGCGGCGCCAAAAGCGTAAGCGCAAGCTCACGCGTGATGTAGAAGTAAACGATGGGAATCGACAGAGAGCACAGGTGGATACTCTTTCGGAAAAGCTCGGAGCGATAGTCAATTGTCGCGTTGCGGTGAAGAGAGTTTGTCGAAGCGCTCGTGACATCGAGCGATATTTGTGGTTGGTGGTCGCTCACGCCCGTCTTGCCTTGCTCCGTCATCCTTTCTTCGGCTTCGATGCGCTCGCAGGCTTCGCCGGGGATTCCACAGTTTCCTGCTTCGTTGGTTCAGCGACTTCTGGCTGACCATTCTTGCGTCGGTCGATAGGAGGGAGATCCTCTCCACGGATCAGTTTGTCAATTTCTTCCGCGTCAAGGATTTCTCGCTCGAGTAGGGCATTGGCGAGCCGGTGAAGCATGGCGATGTTAAGCTTCAGGATCTTTTCCGCCCGCTTCATGCCGTTGAGGACGATCCGTTTCACCTCCGCATCAATCGTGATCTGAGTATCGTCACTGAAGTTCCGCGAGCGCGTGATTTCTCTTCCAAGGAACAACTCTTCTTCTTTGGCACCGTACGCAAGCGGACCAAGCTTGTCGCTCATGCCCCATTCACACACCATCTTTCGGGCGATTTCCGTGGCTCGCTCGATGTCGTTCCCTGCTCCAGTCGTGAGCTGATTGAAAATGCTCTTCTCTGCGGCACGTCCACCGAGTGCATAGGTGATCATCGCTTCGAGATACTCTCTTGAATACGTATGTTTTTCATCTATGGGAAGGTATGTCGTGACACCTAACGCCCTGCCACGAGGGATGATTGTCACTTTGTGGACAGGATCGGCGTCTGGCAGGAACTTTGCGACAAGAACATGACCCGCTTCATGGTATGCCGTTACCTTCTTTTCACGATCGGAAATGATGAGCGACTTACGTTCCATACCCATCATGACCTTGTCTTTCGCTTCTTCGAAGTGGCGCATGGTCACAACCTTGCTATCCTGCCGGGCAGCGAGAAGTGCTGCTTCGTTGACGAGGTTGGCAATGTCGGCCCCGGAAAGTCCCGGTGATCCCTTTGCGAGAACATCCAACCGGACATCTTCTCCGAGTGGAATGCTCTTCGTGTGAACTTTGAAAATCCCTTCACGCCCCCTGACATCCGGGCGATCAACAACCACCTGGCGATCGAAACGACCGGGGCGCAAGAGCGCCGGATCGAGAATATCTGGCCGGTTCGTCGCAGCGATGATAATGACCCCGCTGTTCTGCTCGAATCCATCCAGCTCGACCAGAAGTTGATTGAGAGTTTGCTCGCGTTCGTCATGGCCTCCGCCGAGTCCAGCGCCACGCTGACGACCGACTGCATCAATCTCATCAATGAAAATAATACAGGGGGCGCTTTTCTTTCCTTGTTCGAACAGATCGCGAACACGACTTGCACCCACCCCGACAAACATTTCAACAAAGTCTGCTCCACTAATAGAGAAGAACGGCACGCCTGCCTCTCCGGCTACTGCGCGGGCAAGGAGGGTCTTTCCAGTTCCCGGTGGACCTAACAACAATACTCCGCGTGGGATCTTGCCGCCGAGGCGCTGGAATTTCGCCGGTTCTTTCAAGAACTCGATGATCTCTTGAAGCTCCGTCTTGGCTTCATCAGCTCCCGCAACATCTACGAAGGTAACCTTTATGCTGCCTTCGGTCAACAGCTTAGCGCGGCTCTTTCCGAACGAGAAGAGACCCTTTGTGCCACCACCGCCCATCTGCATACGCCGGAAGATGATCAACCAAATGCCGATCAAAAGAATCCACGGGAGAAAACCGATGAGAGCACTCAACCACGTGTTATCTTCCTTTACGATATTGAACTTGAGCCCCTTTGCCGTCCAATCAGAAATGAGTTTTTCATCAATATTGGAATAGGGAAGGGTCAGCCTAACACGTTTCGCACTGCGGACCGTTTTGTTTTCGCTTGTCAGAATCTCAGTTTCCGTCCTGAACGTTCCGTGGAGGTCGTAATCGTTCAAACTGGATTTCTTGATGATGGCTTCGGAGAGCTTCCCGTCGTTGAGCAACTGCTGGAAGGTGCTAAAGCTGATCTCATGCTCGGTCTCCTCACCTTTGGTGAAGGCGTACATGATCACAAACCCGGCGAGAAGAATGCCAACCCAACTAGCAACGACCCTGCCAACTTTGTTCCAGTTAAACTCGTCTTCCCGGAACTGTTTTGGCGGTCGCTTTTGCGACCGCTGCGGGGTCATTTTCTTCTTCTGACTGCCGTCCCGATCCTTGTTTTCTGGTGTCTCTTCTGTAAACCACTGATTCATATTCAACTCCACATTGTCTCATCGAACCGCTACTTCTGGCGGCACAAGTTTATATATCGAACGTAAGTTACGAACTTTTTGAGCGTAGTCCAAACCGTAGCCGATAACGAAATCGGGTGGAATTTCGAAGCCAACGTAATCTATCGGGAAATCGATTTTTGCTACGCTCTTCTTCAACAACAATGTAACAACACGGAAGGAACTTGGGTTCTCTTTCGTAATGAGCCGCTTGATGAAGGCGATGGAAAGCCCGGAATCAATGATGTCTTCCACTACCACGATGTCACGGCTTTTCACTTCGCAGTTAAGGTCTTTCAAGAGCTTCACATCCCCCGATGAAATCTTTGCGTCTCCATAGCTCGAAAGCTTGAAGAAATCCACTTCACAGTCAATTGTGATGTCTCTGATCAAGTCCGAAATGAAAATAAATGAGCCGTTAAGCACACCGATGAAAATAGGGACTTTCCCGCGATAGTCTTTGTTGATCTGGGCGGCAAGTTCCTTCACGCGCTTTTGAATCTGTTCTTCAGACAGATAAAGCGCAAATCGTTCTTTATTGACGATGATCTCGTTGTTCATTGAGGATTGATGTCGTATTGATCTGTTTGCCTTGCGTGTCTTTTGTGGTAGATGAGTTCCAGCACTGACCGTGTCGTTGAGTGCACTTTGAAGCGGTCATCAAGTCGTTGGCCACAAACCCAAACAATCGAGTTATCCGATTCAAGCACCGGTGTTGCCGACTTCTCCATCGGTGAAAGCTTTCGGTCGGTAAAGAAGTCGCTCAGTTTCTTTCTTGAATGCATTCCCAGTGGAACAAACCAGTCTCCCTTGCGCCAGTTCCGCAGAACTAAGTTCGTCCCAAGCGTGTCAGCATCAATGAACTCATGGTTCCGGTCATGAGGGAAAGCATGAGGGACTCTCGAAGTCGTTCGCAGCTCAAGCTGAAAGTTCTGGAATGAATAGGTTTCATTCAGCTTTACAGGAACTTCAAACGACTGCAGCTGGATGGTCTGAGCGAAAAGGATACTACCGCGGTCCTTATATACGGCGACATTTCGATTCAGTTCAATATGTTTTCCCGATGGGCGCGAACATAAATCCAAGATTCTCTTAACACGATCCGCCGTTGGCTCAATCTGAAGGCGGCGAAGGATGGCAAGAATTACTTCGTCCCGGAGATCAACCCTTACATAGAGAAGCCCTTCGATGTCGAGTCGCAACAAAGAAAATGAATCGGTCCCGGTGATCTTCGGCAGAATCTCATTGACTTCTCCCTCGATCCGATCGGCGATAAGCCTCATGGTCTTCGAAAGTCTGTTGAGAGATCGGATCACATCAGGGAGGCCGCCTTGCTGAAGCTGCGGAATCACTCTTGTTCTCAAGAGGTTTCGCCGATACTCGAGAGATTGGTTCGATGAATCTTCTCGAAATGCTACTTCATGTTCTTTTGCGTAGGCCTCGATTTCACTTCTGTAGACGAAGAGAAGTGGTCGAACGATGTATCCTCGACGAACCGGGATTCCACTTAGCCCACGAACTCCAGCCCCGCGAAGAGCATTCAGGAGAACGGTCTCGGCGTTATCGTTTGCTTGGTGCGCGGTGAGGATTTTGTTTTCAGACGAAGGGTTGTGAAGCTGAGAAAAGTATTCGTAACGAAGGCGTCGCCCTGCTTCCTGCTTGCCGAGATGAGTTTCCTTTGCGAATCGAGCGGTATCAAACTTCTTGCACATGAATGGAATGCCATACCGTGCTGCAGATTCCCGGACGAACTCCTCGTCTGTGTCTGATTCAGAACCGCGAAGTTGGTGATTGACGTGGAGAACAGTAAGCTCGAAGTTCCACTCCGGAGCAAGGTGGGCGAAGAGATTGAGCATTACCATCGAGTCAATGCCTCCGCTGACTGCGAGCATCAGTGAATCTCGATGCTGGAGAAGCCTCTCCGCTTTGATAAACTCCACAAGACGCTCTGGAAGCGTGGCGTTCATAGTGATTGCTCAATCCAAGAAAACTTGACCACCCACATCTGTGCGCGGAATGGTCAAGACCTATGACCTCCGTTTTTCTGTACAATCCGCCTACACTTCGTTTCGGCGGATCCTCAAAACGGCGACAACTCGTGGAAAACGCTCGTTGGCCGTTTTGGGAGTAGCGGGGGAGGGATTCGAACCCACGACCTACGGATTATGATTCCGACGCTCTAACCGACTGAGCTACCCCGCCGGGGCAATGAAAAACTAAAAATGAAAAAGGAAAAAACTAAGCCGAGATTCCGATTTATCCCGACGCTTTATGCTTGCCCCGATGTTTTTAATCGGGGTCGGGACGCTCTAACCGACTGCCTGCCCGCCGAAGCCCGCAGGGCGCAGGAGGGAGCTACCCCGCCGGGGCAATGAAAAACTAAAAATGAAAAAGGAAAAGACTAAGCCGAGATTCCGATTTATCCCGACGTTTTTTGTCGGGACGATCTAATAGGCTGTTGAAAAAGTGCCACAACAGAAAAACTCAGTCAGGTGAGCGAAGTCGAACCCTGTCATTCGCATCAATTTGCACGCTTCGACTCCGCTCAGCGTGACTGTGGTTTTGTTTTTCAACAACGGTCTAAAGGCACTCCGATCCGCCATAAACAAAAAATTGACCTTGACGGTCAAGAATCAGCGCAGTGAATCAACAGGCATCAAAAATATACTCCAAATCAGCCTGAAATGCAATAAAGAGTCGTGTTAGCGAGGGTGTCAATGAGTGGTGTAAAGGGATTCGTAGGGGTCGAACGTGTTTAGGTGATCATGTCCTTCAAATGAGCGAAGCTTCTGAATCGGTGTTTTGCCTCCAAGCGTGCTCAACGAGCGATGGTTGTTGTAGAAGAAGAGAAAATCGATGATGTCGGCAAGAAGAAGATCCTCTGAACCGGGTTGATGCATCAATATAGAAGAGTTTCTACATTTCCAGCTTGTGACCGGGACATTTGCATTTCCTGTGGGGCTTGGATATATTTTGCTGAAGTGAGAGTATGAAGACCCATCCTCCAATATCGGCTCAGCAGGCCCTCAACATCATTCTTCAATCGGCAAAGCCAATAGGGGTTGAGACCCTTGCCCTTCGTTCCTCGCATCAAAGGGTCATCGCTGAGGATCTGATTTCCAAAGAGGACATCCCGCCTTTTGATAACTCAAGTATGGACGGTTTTGCCCTTCGATCTTCCGACACAACGATGGCGGCAGAACACGCCCGGATCGAGCTTACAGTTCTAGGGGAATCAGCCGCGGGCGATGTGCCGCGAACGGCAGTTCAACCGTCTGCTGCAATTCGGATCATGACAGGGGCGCCGATTCCTCCGGGAGCCGATACAGTCCTCGAGCAAGAGTTAGTGTCGATTCGAAACGGCAACATTTCTGTTTCGGCCCCAGTGATTGTGGGAAGGAACATTCGCCGCCGAGGAGAAGATATCCGTGCCGGAGATATTGTCCTGAGGAAGGGAACAATGATAGGTGCGGCACAGCTTGGAGTGTTGTCATCGTTGGGCGTGATGGATGTGAGTGTCTTCCGAATGCCTTCGGTTGCAATTCTAGCGACGGGAAATGAACTGACTGAATCGAGCAACCTTCGTCCCGGCGAGATTCGCAACAGCAACAGCTCTACACTCTGGGCGTTGGTGAAGAGTGCGCATTGCCATCCGACTGACCTTGGTGCGGCCCCGGATGAAATCGAAGTCCTTCGATCGCGCATCACCGATGGATTACGGTATGACGTCTTGATCACAACGGGTGGCGTTTCTGTGGGTAAATACGATTTTGTATTGGATGTATGGAAGGATCTCGGAGTTGAAATGAAATTCTGGAAGGTGAATATCAAGCCCGGTATGCCGCTCGCGTTTGGGGTGTATACGAAAGAAGATTCGAGAACGCTTGTGTTTGCCTTGCCGGGGAATCCCGTTTCAAGTTACGTGACGTTCCTTCAGTTTGTCCGCCCGGCGCTACGTGTGATTCAAGGTGATGCCAATCCGCGAAAAGCGACCAGGCTCACTGCAACGCTCGAGCACGAAATCAAAAAGAGAGATGGGAAACGACATTTCATCCGCGGCATCGTGAGGAACGAGGGAGGTGCGTTCATTGTTCGTACAACCGGATCGCAAAGCTCGGGTGTTCTCACATCACTAACGTTGGCAAACTGCTTGATCCTCGTGCCTGAAGAGAAATCAGACCTGAGCGCGGGGGAGAGTGTTGATGTTGAATTACTTCCGGAGTAACCGATGCGTATTAAGTTGCGACTCTTTTCGATAGCGAAAGATATTGCAGGTTTTGATGAGCGTGAAATCGACGTGGCTAACAATTCGACGGCGAGCGACGTGTTGGAGTTTCTCTCAGCTCGGGACGAGCGCTTCCGAGAGTGGAAATCCAGCTTGCGTTTTTCCGTGAATTATGAGTATGTTGCAAACCATCACCCTTTGAAAGAGGGGGATGAGGTGGGAGTGATTCCCCCTGTGAGTGGAGGATGATTCGAATGCGGAATGCGGATTTGAGCGGAGTGGTGGAGTAATGACTTAATGGATTAATGATGTGATAGACAGATATGATTCAATGACTCCATGATTCAATGGCTCAATGGAATGAAGGATGCAGAATGGAAAGCCCAGAATGGTTGAGATAACGAGAACGACAATTGATATTCAGAGGTTGATCACCTTCGTTACAACGCCGGAGACAGGTGGCATAGATATCTTCATCGGAAGCACGCGTAATCACTCCGGCGGCCGCAAAGTGCTGGCACTTGAATACGAATCGTACGAACCGATGGCTCTCAACGTCATGCAATCACTCGAAGCGGATACACACAAGCGGTGGCCGTTGCAACGGATCGCCATTGTCCACAGGATCGGAAAGATTGCAATTGGCGAGGCGAGTGTTGTCATCGCTGTCTCATCGGCACATCGCAAAGAAGCTTTTGAAGCGTGTCGTTTCATTATTGACGAGTTGAAAAAGATTGTGCCGATCTGGAAGCGCGAATACTTTGCTGATGGCTCTGTGGAATGGTCAGGTCAATCAGCCATGCCAACGCCTGTATCCAGAATCACCTTGGCCTAAATGGAATCTTCTTATACAAGAACAGTGATGCAGAATTCACCGCCTGAGTTTCTCGGTGATAATTTTGGCCGGGTTGCGAGAAATCTTCGCATCTCGGTCACTGATCGTTGCAACTTTCGTTGTCGCTACTGCATGCCAGAAGAAGGCATGGTGTGGATGAATCGTTCCGATCTTCTCACCTTCGAAGAGATCGAGCGTCTCGTAAGAATATTCGCATCGATGGGCGTCACGAAAGTGCGTCTCACCGGTGGCGAACCCCTCATGCGCAAGGACTTGCACGTCCTTGTCGGGATGCTGGCACGCGTTTCTGGAATAAACGATCTGGCCCTTACGACGAACGGCTTCTTCCTTTCCGAACAAGCGAGTCTTCTCCACAAAGCTGGACTTCGTCGAATCAATATCAGTCTCGATTCTCTCAATCCTGTTACGTTCAATACAATGATACGACGTGACCATTTCGACCGCGTTTGGAAAGGGATTGAAACAGTAGAGCGACTTGGCATTCAGCCTGTAAAGATCAACGTCGTGTTGATCCGTGGTATCAACGACAATGAGGTCGTTGACTTCGCCATCATGACCCGCACACGCCCGTTCATTGTGCGGTTCATAGAGTTCATGCCGATCGGGGCCGACGATGGATGGAGCAACGACAAGGTCGTTCCGACGAGGGAAGTGATGAAACGGATTGAAGAAGGAATTGGGCGAAATTTGGTTCCGATCGAGTATCACGGCGCTCAGGCGGCCGAC
>JANONN010000372.1:0-6113 GCA_031420835.1 Ignavibacteriales bacterium
CTTTGCGGTTGCTTCAACGACGAAAGCGATGACCGCCGCGTGTGTCGGCATTCTCGTAGATGAAAAGAAGATCGCATGGGATGATGCGGCAACGAAATATCTCAAAGGTTTTCAACTGTTCGATCCTTTTGTGACACGCGAGCTTACCGTTCGCGACTTGCTTACACATCGCAGCGGATTGGAACGGGGGGATCTTCTCTGGTTCTCATCGCCGTATAGCCGTGAAGAGATTCTTGAACGGATTCGATATCTCAAACCCGCGTGGAGTTTTCGGGGTCGCTATGGTTATCAAAACATCATGTATCTCGCCGCGGGACAGATTATCCCGGCAGTGATGGGAAAGAGTTGGGATGACTTTATCACCGAGCGTTTGTTTGCTCCGCTCGGAATGACCTCCACCAGTTCTCGCCAGGAGGCGCTCCGGGGAGTTGATAATATTGCCACTCCGCACGCACATCTTGACGGCCAACTTACTCCCATTGAGTGGGTGAACATTGATAACGTCGGTCCCGCCGGTTCCGTGAACTCGAATGTTGTTGATATGGCTCAATGGATCCGTCTGAACCTGAATGAAGGAGTGCTCGATGAGAAACGAGTCGTGAGCGCTGAAGTCATCAAAGAGATGCAGCGACCGCAAACGCTACAACGGCTGGATTCTCTCACGCAAGTGCTGAGACCTTCGACCCATTTTGCCGCTTACGGATTGGGATGGAGCCTTTCAGACTATCTCGGACGTAAGATCGTTCAGCATGACGGTGCAATCCATGGCATGCGCGCGCGTGTAGTTCTTGTGCCGGAGGAACGAGTAGGATTTGTCATTCTCATGAATTCTACGCGAAGCCAATTTCACGCTTCCATAGCCTATCGGATCCTCGATCATTACTTGGGTGGGCCCGAACGAGATTGGTCTGAAGTGTATCTGAAGCTTCTTAGAGAGCAAATGGAAAAAGACAAGGCGGAAGAAAAGAAGAAGAACGACGAACGAGCAAAGGGGACGAAGCCTGCGTTGCCGCTCGACCAATATGCAGGAACGTACGAAAATGAGATGTACGGAACAATAACGATCAAGCAAGAAAAAGGGAAACTTGCTTTTCAATTCTACCCAGCATTCGTCGCTGATCTAAACCACTGGCACTACGACACATTCGAGATTGTCTATAGAAATAAGGCCCAAGGAAAAGACATGCTGGTTTTTGTTCTGAATGCTTCAGGAAAAGTCGAAACAGCAAAGTTTGGAAGTGTAGGTGAATTTGTGAGGAAGAAATAGAATGAAAGCAGCCGTTCTTCGTCAACTAGGTGAGCCGGAAGTACTCAGGATCGAGGATGTTCCCGATCCTATTCCGGGTCCCGGAGAAGTAATCGTCCGTCTCAAAGCCGCTGCGCTCAACCACCGTGATGCGTGGATCCGACAGGGGAAATACTCTGGTATCAAGCTGCCGATCATTCTCGGTTCCGACGGAGCAGGCGAAGTCGAATCAGTTGGTGAGAAGGTTGACCCGTCACTTGTGGGGAAGCCCGTTGTTATCTATCCGCTCTTTGATTGGGGACCCAATCCGAACGCGCAATCTCCGCACTTCAAGATTCTCGGGCTGCCTGATGACGGCACCTACGCGCAGAAACTCAAAGTGCCGGCTGAGCTTCTTCATCCAAAACCGGAGAATCTCTCATTCGAAGAAGCTGCGGCAGTTCCACTTTGTGCTGTGACAGCATATCGCGCTGCAGTAACGCGCGGACAGGTACGCTCGGGTGAAACCGTGCTCATCATCGGTATTGGGGGTGGGGTTGCGACATTTGTGATGCAGATTGCGTTGAAGATTGGAGCACGGGTTTATGTTACGTCCAGCAGCGACGAGAAGATTGATCGTGCTCGCTCGCTTGGGGCGATCAGTGGTTTCAACTATAAGACGCAAGATTGGGTGAAGGAACTGAAGGAACGCGAAGGCGGCGTTGACGTTGTGATAGATGGAACGGGCGGAGAGACAATTGATCGCGCCTGCGACGTGTTGAAACCGGGCGGCAGACTGGTCAATTACGGACAAACACTCGGTGCTGCAAAGAATGTGGAAGTGCGACGCATCTACTGGAAGCAATTGACGGTGTTAGGTTCAACGATGGGGACACGAGAAGAGTTCGATACAGTTGTGGAGATGTACGGGTCGGGTGGGTTGCGACCTATCGTGGATTCCGTATTTCCACTGGCGGAGGTTGCAACAGCGCATCGCCGGATGGATGAAGCGAAGCAATTCGGGAAGATTGTGTTGAAGATTGACTGAGGAATCCCCCTAAATCCCACGGGCTGTGAAGGAGTTGTCGGGAAGTCTTGTGTGTTGGGACTCCCGAACAAGACAAAGCCTCAAGGCTTATGGAAAGTTCATCCAAGTACACGAGGGGATCGTAACGCGGGAGTTCTCACGCGCACTTCCACCCGACAACTCCCTTGCAGCGTTGAGTTGTCCCCCTGCAGAAGCTGTCCAAAATGTAGGGCGAATTGCCATTTCGCCCTACGTGGATATCGAAAACGGTAGATGTTCGACTGTCTCTTGAACCCAACGCAATCATGAAAAGTACTTTGTGGACAGCCCCAGCCTTTGCTTTCAAACGTACAGAGTGCCGAAATGCACAGTTTGACTTTCGTCCAACAAAGATGAATCTTTGCACCACCCCACACCACTCACATATCAAGATACTTCCATGAGAACAATCCTTTACCTTCTGTTCCTTGCGCTGGCATCAGAATCGGCATATGCACAAATCATCTTCAAGGAACCGTTCAGTCAACGCATCGCGAATTACACGATCTCAGTGACCCTTGATACTGATGGGAAGACACTTGAAGGAAAAGAAACATTGGTCTGGACCAATCCTTCTAATGATCTCATTACCGAGCTTCAGTTCCATTTGTACCTGAACGCGTTCAAGAATTCCGAGTCAACGTTCATGAAGGAATCGGGTGGCCAGCTTCGTGGCATCGAAATGACCGGCGATGGGTGGGGATGGATTGACATTACGAGCATGCGCGTTCGAGGAGGCGAGGATCTGACTTCCAAGATCGAATTCATCCATCCTGACGATGACAACGAGAAGGACCAAACGGTCGTTCGGGTTCAGCTTCAAAAGCCGATCCTTCCGCGGCAGACGATCACTCTTGATCTCGACTTTACCGCCAAATTGCCGACGATCTTTGCCCGAACCGGGTATCACAAGAACTTCTTCATGGTAGCGCAATGGTTCCCAAAGATTGGTGTGTATGAACCAGCCGGGATGCGTTACGTAACGAAAGGCCAATGGAATTGCCATCAGTTTCATGCGAACACGGAGTTCTATGCCGACTTTGGCGTCTATGACGTTAGCATCACGCTGCCGCAGAACTTCATCGTCGGGGCAACCGGCATTCTGCAAACCGAGAAACCGAATGGCGATGGCACGAAGACACTCGCCTTCCGTGCAGAGGATGTGCATGATTTTGCGTGGACTGCATTTCCCGACTTCACAATTGTTGAAGATGAGTGGAAACATGTGAAGATCAAGCTTCTACTCTCTCCCGGACACACGCAGCATGCCGACCGTTACATCCATTCAACCAAAGCGGCGCTCTCTTACTTTGATAGCTGGGTCGGAGAGTATCCGTATCCGAACGTGACCGTTGTGGATCCTCCACTTGGTGCTTTCGGCGCCGGTGGAATGGAATATCCAACCTTGTTCACGGGAGGATCGTTTTGGGGTTTGCCGGAGGGACTAAAGTTCGTTGAGTTAGTAACGGTCCATGAGTTTGGTCACCAGTATTGGTACGGGATTGTCGCGAACAATGAGTTTGAGGAGGCATGGCTCGATGAAGGGATTAACCAGTACTCTGAAACGAGGATCATGGATGAGACCTATGGTGCAAAGACCTCGGTAATTGATCTCGCCGGATACAAGTTGGGAGACTTGGAGACCGCTCGCACAGGCTATAGGGGGATGAAGAACCCAAAGATTGCACCGACGTTCTCGAATGCATGGGAATACGGGGCGGGTGGGTACGGGTCGATAACGTACTCGAAAGCGGCAACGTTTCTCACAACGCTTGAACGAATGATCGGGCGTCCTGTTATGGACGAAATCATGCGAACCTACTTTCAACGATGGAAGTTCAAGCATCCAAGCTCTCGAAACTTCATCGAAGTGGTGAACGAGATTGTTCGCAAGCACCACGGCGAGAAATTTGGGAACAATATGAATTGGTTCTTTGACCAAGTATTGTTCGGAACTGATATCTGTGATTATGAACTGACTTCTCTGCAAGTCTCGAGGGTGCGAGGACCGTACGGACAAATCGAAAAGGACACGACGTCAAGCAAAAAGCCGGCTGAATATGAATCGCGCTTGTTGGTCAGTCGGTTGGGAGAAGTGAGAATGCCTGTGGATGTGTTGGTCGGTTTCGACGATGGGACAGAAAGACGCGAGCGTTGGGACGGACAAGCCCGCTGGAAAGAATTCCGTTATCGGAGTTCGTCGAAGGCAGTCTGGGCGAAAGTAGACCCAGATCATATCCTGACGATTGATGTCAACGTGCTGAACAATAGCATGACGACCGACCCGGCGCGTTTGCCAATTTGGAAATACACGCTGAAGTTCCTGTTCTGGGTCCAAAACGCTCTCCAGTACGCGAGCATCTTCTGATCAGACAAAGGGATCATTGACAATGACAATCTCTCAAGCAGTCTCCACCGGTTTACGGCGGGCAACATCGTCCGGACGCATGATCCTTCTTCTGTACGCAATCAATGTTCTATTTGCACTTGTCGTCGTGTTGGCATTTCGCTCGACGCTCCTTGCTTCTGTCGGAAACACGATGGCGATCGAAGCGCTGGTGCGGGATTTTGATTACACGGTCTTTTCTGACTTCTGGCATCACTTCGGCGATCGCATCATTCCACTTCTGACACATGTCGTGTGGCTTGCAATGCTCTACATGCTCTTTGGCGTATTTCTCGGTGGGGGAATCCTGGCGACGTTAAGGGAGCGAGACAGACCATGTTCGCTTGGCGAGTTCTTTCGGAACTGCGGGAACTATTTCGCTCGCTTCTTTAGAATCTTTCTCTTCTTTGCCGTCGTTACCACTTTGGTGGCAGTCGTGTGGGGACTTGTTCTCTCTGCACTGTTCAGCAGCTTAACAGAAGACGCTGTCACCGAACGTGCGTATGTTGTCTGGGGTCTTGCGTTGTTTGCTCTCTTCTGTGTGCCGATTCTCATTCTGGTTCTCATCGCTGATTATGCTCGCATTGATACGGTTGTGAACGGGCGTTTGCGGATGAGAAAAGCATTTTGGGACTCCACGAAGTTCGTCTTTCGATATTTGCCGAAAACCTTTGGCTTGCAGCTTGCGATCCTGGTGATCGTTGGATTGATCATCGCTGCGTATTGGTTCATCGAAGCTCAAATTGGAATGACATCGGGTATCACGATTCTCATTATGTTCGTTGTTCAGCAAGCGACAGTTGGAGCAAAGGTGTGGACTCGCGTTGTCATGTTCGCCAGTGAGCTTGAATTGTATGGTGGAGTCTCGAAGCCAGCGAGCGTTCCTACTCGCGAACCGGAGATTCCTCTTCCGCTATTGCCTGAACCCGAGCCGGTTTCAAAGCCCATGACACAGAAGAAACGCCCGATAGTGAGGCGTCAACGTAAGACTTCAAAAGCACAACCACGAACGCGAAAGAAGAGATCGTAACGTCGGCTTCTTACTGACTGCTATGAAAATAGATCTATTTTCGTAAGAGAACGAACACCATGCAAAGAACACGCTGAACGACGCGATGGGATTCTTCGCATTGACGTAAACGTCAACGCTTGTTCGAACAAACCATCCTGAAGGATGGTAGCAAGAAATCAGTCTGATTCATCAGACTTTGTTCGATTGAGCATCACCATTGATGGTGATGCGGAGAACAATGACTCGATGACCCAATCGTCAATCTCTTCTGTTTATTTTCATAGCAGTTAGTGACTCTCTATGGATTTGTCCTCTCTTCTCCCGCTGCTGGCTCTTGTATTTCTCGTGGCGATGTTGTATTCGTCGGTGGGACATGGCGGGGCTTCCGGTTATCTCGCAGTACTTTCGTTTTTTGCCTTCACAC
>JANONN010000373.1:0-6650 GCA_031420835.1 Ignavibacteriales bacterium
CAATACTCCATTACTCCATTACTCCAATACTCCAACACTCCAATACTCCAACACTCCATCCATTCACTATTCCACACTGCTCTTCTCTTCATTTTCAAGTTGAAAGGATTGTCTTAGATGTAAGTCCAGCTTTTGATTAGCAAATCGAGATTGTGTTCCAGCGCAACGAGGGGAAGACGATGGGAATTTCACCTTGATATTGTAATGTCCAATCACAATATTGTCGCCTGTGTCGAGTCCCGGTAGCGGGGTCGAGACGCGAACCAAACAGCGATGCTCAGACTGAATCAATTCGATCCATTTTACGGGGGCTGTTATGGAAAACAATCGGGTCTTTCTCCGCCGCAACTGGAGAACCATCTTTATTCTTGTTGCCGTTGCATTCGATGCTGTAGCGATCGTTAGCAGTGCTATTCTTGTAGCGTTCTTCCTGCACTTCGTACCGGTTTTTCCTCCCGTCAGCTTCAAGTTCTTCATCTTCTTCGTCGCCTACTCGGTTCCCGTGCTGATTTTTTCGGGACTGGTCTTCGGACTGTATCGCGCGGCGTTTCACAGCAACGAGCGACTCCAGAAGCGGATGGCGGGGAAGGCGTACGCCTATTCGTTTCTCATCATCCTTGCCTCGTTCTCCCTCTTCAAGTTAACGGACTTTCAGCGCGGTTTCGTGCTGCCGTTCTTTCTTGTTCTGCCCGGCATGTTTCTTTACTGGAGGTTTATGCTTTCCAGCCTGAATCTTTTCATGCAGCGGCGGGGATTCGGAATCCGAAAAGCTCTGATCGTGGGATACGAAAATGGAGGAGTGGAAGTTTTTCATCGGTTCACAGGATTTCCGGAGTTGGGCTATGAGGTGCGAGGCATAGTGTCGAAGAGAAAGCTCTCAACCCGGCCGCCAAAGGACGGCACACTCCAGCTTCCCCACTATCCGATGTCTCACGTGGATGTGATTGTGAAAAAGGAAGGAATTGATCGGATTTTCATTCCCTCCCCGAAATTCACAGCCAACGGCTACGCAGAGCTTATCAATGTGTGCAAGAAAAGGCGTGTGAAGTTGAAGCTTCTTTCTCCAGAATCCGAAGAACTGTTGCGGTTTTCTCATGTACGCGATATCGCAGGTATTCCTTTATATTCACCCCCTCGCCCGAGAATCGAAAAGCTAAAGAAGATTGCGAAAAGAATCTTCGACATTGTCGCATCAATAGCTATCCTAGTTATTCTCTCTCCAATTTTTCTATTGATTATCGTATCCATGCTCTTAGAAGATGGCAGGCCAATTTTCTTCACCCAGAAGCGTGCCCTTGTTAAGGGTATGAAAGAATTCAAGTTCATTAAGTTTCGGAGCATGCATAAAGGCGCTGAAGAACAACAGAACGAGTTATACAAACTCAACGAGACAAGTGGAGGACTATTCTTGCTCAAAGATGACCCAAGAATAACAAGAGTAGGAAAGTTAATTCGACAGTTCAGCCTTGACGAGCTTCCTCAACTTTTTAATGTTTTGAAGGGAGATATGAGCTTGGTTGGACCCCGACCTTTGTCGATTGCAGATCTGAGTATCATTTCCCCTGATAATCAACTTGGCGGGTACTACAAACTTCGAGCAAAGGCAAAACCGGGAATGACGGGTCTATGGCAGATCTCGGGAAGAAGAGAGGTTAGCTTCAAAGAAATGGTGTTGCTGGATCTTTATTACGTGGAGAATCAGTCATTGCTCTTCGATGTGGAGATTCTGTTTGCAACGATTCCGGTGGTGTTGTTTGGGAAAGGAGCGTATTGAAAAAATGCGGAATGGTGAATGATGGAAATGCGGAATGCGGAATGAAGAGTGCGGAGTAGGAAATAGTAGGGAGGAGTGGGCGTAATCCCAGCCTTCGTCCCAATTTACAGCGTCAAGACTTTCGCCTTCGGATTTGCCTCAGGCGAAAATCCATCAATCCGTTTTTGTTCTGCTCAATTCGTGCTATCCGTGTTCTGCTTTGCGCTGTTCCAACAATCCACCAATCCATCAATCCGTCTTTTCGCGACTTCGGATGTCACCCGTGTCTAGGTTTTGGCCTTCCATCAATCCAATACTCCAATAATCCATTGCTCCGTCTTTCTTCTTCTCTTCTTTACTTTCTGCAAATAATCCGCTAAAATTGTCCACGACTCATTCTTATCGGATCCTCTTATGACTGAAAAGTCTTTCTTGAACAGCGTCACGAATGGAAAAGAGGATGTCCTTCAGAAATTCCTGGACCTTCTCGAAGCCATCAACGTCGAGTATTGCGTCATTGGAGGGCTCGCCGTCAATGCCTACGTGGAACCGGTCGTTAGTCTCGATTTGGATGTTGTCGTTGCTCTTTCAGGGAAGGAGCGACTCCTCAAGGCTGTCGGAGGTCTGTTTTCCGCCGAGTCATTTGAACACAGCATCAATCTCACAACGGACAAGTCAGATCTTCGCTTGCAGATACAAACCGATTCGCGCTATCAGGACTTTCTCAAGCGCGCGTTGAAAAAGCTCGTGATGGGTTATCAGATGAACATAGCCTCCGTTGAGGATGTACTAACGGGAAAAAGTTGGGATTACCTTGATGACACGCGAAGGAAGAGCAAGCGACAAAAAGACCTTGCCGACATCTTTCGCATTGTCGAATCATATCCGCATCTCAAGGCACAACTACCGGACTCGATTCGAGGACTGTTGTAATAGATTTGCGCCCTAAAGCAACTTGAATTCAGTAAGTCCATCCCAATCGCCTTTGTAAGTCTTCGACTCATTCATTACCCCCATACCCCAACAATCCACTACTCCACTACTCCCCGTTTCTTTTTCTCTTCTTTACTTTCTCCCATTTCCTTCCTATCATTACTCCCGAAACTTCACAATTCAACGCAGACCTATCTCCGGCTACTTCTTTAGACTTGTGAAAACCAGCAATGCTCTATGAGGATATTTTCCGGGGATTCCAGCATGAAGGTGTCCGCTATCTAGTGGTTGGGGGAATTGCCGTGAACCTTCACGGTTATGTGCGTTTGACCGTTGATCTGGATGTTATGGTAGATCTTTCGGAGCCGAATCTGACGAAGGTAGTGAAGGTGATGGATCGTTTAGGATATGTCCCACGAGTTCCGGTGAATCCGATTGACCTTGTTTTGCCGGAGAAACGGAAAGAGTGGATTCGTCAGAAAGGCGCGGTTGTATTCACATTTGTGCACACAGAAAGACCGTCTCGACAATTGGATGTTTTTCTTTCCAACCCGATTGAGTTCGAGAATGCCTACATCGGAAAAGAACTGAAGGAGTTATCCGGTGTGCAAATCCCGATTGCCTCCATTGATGATATCATTGCGCTGAAATCTGTGTCGAATAGACCTCGAGATCGTGAAGATATCGAACACCTGAACATGATAAGATCAAGAAAAGGATAGTCCTGTGCAACTTGAAGACGTTTACCTGCATGCTTATGTAAAGGGACCACTGAACGAAGTGTTCAAGGACGTTTCATCAGTTCCCCGGGAGTATTTAATGGACTGGCTCAAGGATACACATGATTACCAGCGACAACATACTTTCGACGAGTTGGAGCGCTTTCTGAGTTTCACCCCGGCGGAAGTGCTCACATGGCTCGAAGAAGCGAGCGATTTTGTCTGGGAAGCTAACAGAAAAAAATAAGAGCCGTTCATGATTGACCAATCATTAATCACGAATCACATCTCACCCGTCCCTGGGTTTTCCCTTCTTAGCTTATGAAAATCTCCATCATAGGCACCGGATACGTCGGACTTGTTCAAGGCGCTTGCTTTGCGGACAGCGGCAACAACGTTGTCTGCATGGATATTGACGAAAAGAAGATCAACGCTCTCAAGAAAGGCATCATCCCCATTTATGAACCTGGGCTTGAGGAACTGGTGCGTCGCAACACTCAAGAGGGAAGGCTTCTCTTCACGACATCCCTTAGGCAGGCGGTTGAGGCAAGCGAGATCGTCTTCCTTTGCCTGCCGACGCCGCAGTCGGAGGACGGGTCTGCTGATCTAAGGCGTATCCTCAGTGTCGTCGAGAACATCGCGGATTATACGCATGATGGAAAGATCATCGTCACCAAGAGCACTGTGCCTGTCGGGACTGTGGACAAGATCCGACAGATTCTCAGAAAGAAGGGGAAACAGAGCGTTGAGGTTGTTTCGAATCCTGAGTTTCTTAAGGAAGGCTCGGCCATCCAAGATTCGTTGAAACCGGACCGGATCATCATTGGTTCGAGAAACAAGAAAGCGATCGCGGTTCTTTCCGAGCTTTATGAACCATTCGTCCGAACAGGCAATCCGATTATCGTTATGGATGAGCGAAGTGCTGAGATGACGAAATATGCGGCCAATGCGTTTCTGGCGACGAAAATTTCGTTCATGAACGAGCTTGCCAATCTCTGTGAACGCTCTGGCGCCGATGTTGATTGGGTGAGAAAGGGGATCGGAGCTGATCCAAGAATCGGTTCTCAATTCCTCTTTGCCGGAGTTGGTTACGGTGGATCGTGCTTCCCGAAGGATGTGAAAGCGCTCATCAAGACGGGGCACGAGCATGAATATGAGTTGAAGATCCTGCAAGCTGTTGATGACGTAAACGAACGCCAGAAGGGTATCCTCTTCAAGAAACTCATGCGTTATTATGGCAACCAACTCCAGAATAAGGCCATTGCTGTTTGGGGATTGGCATTCAAGCCGAATACCGACGACATCAGAGAAGCGCCGTCTCTGGCAATAATCTCGAGCCTGTTAGAGTCGGGAGCGAAGATTCGTGCGCACGACCCCGTTGCCCTGAACCAGGTCAAAGCTCTGTACGATGGGAAGGTTGGTTTCTATGATAATTACTACGACACATTGAAGGCGGCGGACGCGCTTCTCATCGTTACAGAATGGAATGAATTCCGCCGACCCGATTTCGATAAAATGAAGTCGTTGATGAAGCGTCCGGTAATCTTTGATGGCAGGAATATCTACGACCCGAAATTCATGAAAGAGAAAGGGTTTGAGTATTTTGGCATTGGAAGGAAAAGCGAGTAAATCGTGAAGAGTGAAAAGTGGGATGTAAAGTGTGAAGTGTGAATTGTGAATCGTAAATCGTCATGATGGGAGGGATCATGTTGAATGTCAGACCACACAAACAGCTGAACGTATGGAAAAGATCGCTGGAAATGGTACGGCTCATCTATGACATCACGAAACGATTTCCAAAAGAAGAAGAGTACGGGCTAAAAGCGCAACTAAGAAGAGCGGCAGTTTCAGTTCCATCGAATATTGCAGAAGGTCTTACACGAAGAACAAAGAATGACAAGCTTCATTTCTTGAACATTGCAGATGCGTCACTTAGTGAAATCGATACGCAGCTGGAAATCGCGTTGATGCTTGGGATGCTAGACACGGCAAGTTTCGAGTTGGTTGAACAGTCCGTGATTACCGTTGAACAACTTCTTGGGGGCCTAAAACGAAGCATTGCAAAGTAGCTCGCAAGCGTTGCGAACTATTCAGGGTGTACGATTCACCATTCACGTATTTGCAATTCACAATTCACTCACAATGGCTTCTCAAACTTCGATCGTAACCGGTGGCGCAGGATTTCTTGGATCGCACCTTTCAGATCGCCTGATCGCCGAAGGGCACACAGTCATTTGTTTAGACAACCTCATCACCGGCTCTCTATCAAACATCTCGCATTTGGTTGGCAATCCACGCTTCAAGTTCATCCAGCATGATGTCACGAATTTCATTGTCGTCGAAGGCCAAGTTGACTTTGTGTTTCACTTTGCATCTCCCGCCAGTCCGATTGATTACTTAAAGCTCCCCATCCAGACTCTCAAAGTCGGCTCCTTAGGAACGCACAAGGCCTTGGGTTTGGCAAAGGCGAAGAAAGCTCGATTTCTTCTTGCCTCCACATCAGAAGTGTATGGTGATCCTCTTGTTCATCCGCAGCCGGAAACGTACTGGGGTAACGTGAATCCTGTGGGTCCACGCGGCGTGTATGATGAGGCAAAAAGGTTTGCGGAAGCAATGACGGTGGCGTATCACCGTTATCATGGAGTTGATACTCGCATCGTTCGTATCTTCAATACCTACGGAGAGCGGATGCGAATCGAAGATGGTCGGGCGATACCGGCCTTCATGTCGCAAGCTCTCAAAGGGGAAGATGTGACCGTTTTCGGTGATGGCAGTCAAACACGGAGCGTGTGCTACGTATCTGATCTCATTGATGGGATCTACAGGTTGATGATGTCCGATTATTCCCAACCGATAAACATTGGGAACCCGGGAGAAATTAGCATGCTTCAGTTAGCAAGAGAGATCATTGACATCACAGGAAGCAAAAGTAAGATTGTCTTCAAAGAACTCCCCGTCGATGATCCGAAGATTCGGCAGCCGGATATTTCTAAAGCAAAGGAGATTCTCCGTTGGGAGCCGAAGGTGAGCAGAGGAGACGGGTTGAAGAAGACGATGGGGTATTTTGTTCAAGCACTGAACCAAATGCACGTATGAGTATGAAAGAGGTCTAATGAGTTTGCACGCGTTGTCCCATGTGCCCCGGCAGCCAAACAGAGATCTTGGGGATAAGAACATAGAGGTGCTCGGTATTCCTATTGCGGCCGTAAGTCGCAAGGAGCTCACCCAACTCCTCGTTCGAGCAC
>JANONN010000374.1:0-10204 GCA_031420835.1 Ignavibacteriales bacterium
ATCCGCTGCAACACCGTATGGCTTCATAAGCCTTGCAGCAGGATCGGATCCTATTAACCCGTGAAAAAGGGAGGAAAAAAAAGACTTCGGGAAATAGCTTTCATCCCTCAGGATTTCGATAAATTGGATGCGCGGTTTTTCCGGTGGTGGCGGCCACACAACGTCTGATTTTGTTACCGGTGCCGAACAGCCTGAAGAGAGAAGGAGTGTACCAAAGGTCAATCCACTGCAGAGCGCTATGTACAAGAATCTTCGTATCAAGTTCAACCTTCGGTGCCCCTTCACAACATCCTCTTAGGCCGGCAGCTCAAGATACTCGCCACGAGACTGGTCATTGCCGCAAGGTCGAATGGTTTATCGATGAAATACTCAATGGACGTCGCCTCGGCTTTCTGTCGAGATGCCGAATCGCCAAATGCGCTGATCATCATAACGGGAGTATCGGGAAGCCTCCGCTTGGCTTCTGACGCCACAGCGAATCCATCGAGGTGCGGGAGTTTCATATCGGTAATAACCAGATCAAACCGCGAGGCCGACATCGCTTCGATTGCCGCCTCACCGGTTGGTACAGTGCTTATCTGGCAGCCGATCTTGTTTAATGCCTTTTCCAAAGCCCAGCAAACCAGCGACTCGTCATCAACGACAAGAACGTGGGGTTGTCGCTCAGTTGGATTGATTTGTTGGCTTTCGACGGGTAATGGTGTTGAATTCATAGTTTATCCCTGGGAGTTCCCCCCAGCCTTCTGGCTTACAACATTTGTACCAACTTCCCGCAAGGATGCACTCTGTATGTTTTTCTCGTTTTCACTAAGTAATCCCGTTGTGACTGGGAGCGAGGCTAGAAAACCAAGCACGAAACATTGGGCCAAATCACCCAAGAGAAATACCTTCTTATCCGGCGCGTCCCATCAATCCGTATTTTTTCATCCTGTAACGAAGCGTATCCCGGCTTATGCTGAGAAAACGGGCCGCTTGCGATTGATTGTACCCAGCCTTTTCGAGAGCCTGAATGATCGCTTGCTTCTCCAGTTCATCAAGCGAGACAGACTCAAGCGACTTCACAGGCGGCTGGAGTGAACGGCTCTGTTCCCCTAACTGCACATGCTCGGGCAAGATAAATTCTGCATCGTTCAAAAGAGTCGCGCGCTCCAAGATATTCTTCAGCTCACGGATATTTCCACGCCAGGAATACCGACGAAACAGGTTTTGGACTTCTTTGCTGAGACCCTTGAATTTCTTATGGAACAAACTGTTGAAATGGTTGAGGAAATGTTGGGCGAGAAGAAGAATGTCATCTCCCCGTTCCCTTAAGGGCGCCACGTGCACGCTGGCGACATTCAGCCTGTAGTAGAGATCGGTACGGAATTTCCCTTCTTCGATTCGCTGCTCTAACGGCTGATTGGTGGCAGCAATGACTCGCACATCAACCGTAATGTCGCTCGTCCCTCCAACGCGTCTGAACGATTTGTCTTCCAGAACGCGAAGCAGCTTGACCTGAAGCAGCGGACTCATATCTCCAATTTCATCAAGGAAGATCGTCCCCTTGTCGGCCAATTCAAACAGCCCCTTTTTCTGCACGTGGGCGTCCGTAAAGGCCCCCTTTTCGTGTCCGAATAATTCACTCTCGAGAAGTTGTTCTGGGAGTGCAGAACAGTTCACCGTGACGAATGGTTTATCCTTTCTGCTGCTCATGAAGTGGATCGCCCTCGCCACTAATTCTTTTCCCGTACCGCTTTCGCCCGTGATTAAGACTGTTGTCGCGGGACTCTGCGCAACCTTTCTGATGAAATCAAGAACCTTGCGTATGGGAGGGGATGAACCGATGATTTCACTGGAGCCGAAGAACCTTGTCTGTTCCTGCCGAAGGCGCGCCAATTCCCGTTTCAGATGAGTTGCTTCTAAAGCCTTTTGGATGACAATTTTGAGCTCGTCGAGATTGACCGGCTTTGTAACGTAATCGAACGCACCGAGCTTCATCGCCTGTACAGCCACATCGGAACGGTCAACCGATGTCAGCATGATGACAGGCAATTCGGCCTTTTCGTTTTGAATCCGCGTCAGCAATTCAATGCCCGTCCCATCCGGCAAGCGTTGGTCCAAAACAATGAGGTCTGCCTGTTGGTCCGAAAGGCGCGCAATGGCTTCCTGAACGGTGGCCGCTTCAAGCGTTCCATATCCTTCTTTCGCCAGTTCCTGTGTGAGTGACCACCGAATGAGCTTTTCGTCATCAACGATAAGAATAATCTCGCCACGCATGAGAATTAAGCCTCCTTATGCAATGCGGGAAGTGTGATTGTGACGGTTGTGCCTTTCCCTGTTTGTGTCTCCAAAGAGAGCCTCCCTTCATGTTGCTCAGCAATTCGCTTCGAAATGGCTAATCCCAGCCCGGTGCCTTTATGCTTGGTGGTAAAGAATGGCTTGAAGATCTTTGCCCGGTATTCTTCGGAAATACCCTCACCTGTATCCTGAATTTTGATTGTCACGTGGTGTGTGTTCCACATCGTTTGGACCTTTAGCACCCCGTCCGATTTCATCGCCTGAAATGCGTTCAGCAGAACATTCCAGAACAGTTGCTGAAGGAGCTTTCGATCAGCTTTTATGAGCGGGAGCGTGTCATCCAGCTGCACGTTCACGGCAATCGCCTGTCCATTGAATTGGGGCTTGAGAAGCGAGAGTGTGCGGTCAAGGATTTCGTTCAGGTTCGCCTCTTCAAACACTGGCGCCGCCGGACGCGCATAACTCAAGAGGTCATTCACGGCCTGGTTCATCCGGTTCAACTGCGTTATCATCTCGCGCAGAATTTCCTTCCGGGGATCATCTTCACCTGCTTCAGCATCAAGCACCTGCAAAGCCCCCAACACTCCCGCCAGCGGATTTTTGATCTCGTGAGCAATGCCGGCCGCCATTTCCCCGGTACTCGCAAGGCGGTCAGCATGTTCAAGCTGAGATTCATGCAACCTCAGCAATTTGTCATGCGCCTCATTGAGCCTTTCAATGAGTCTGTTAAAGGCAGCGATCAAGTCGGCAATTTCGTCGCGCCTCGATGGCATATTCAGTTTTGTAAATCGAACAGTTTCTCCTTCTTCGAGCTGTGCAATTTCCTTTTCAACGCGTACAATTTGCGAGTGCAGCTTTCCGACAGGCCCAATAACCAGTGCAACAAGAGCTAGATAAATGGCCGCACCTAGTCCGACAAAGGTGATTACCGTCATCAGGATATTAGTCGTCCGGTGTTCGAGCGCAACGGCGCGCAGATCGCTGATAGAAATCTTCGCCGCAAAGTAGCCCAGGATTGGCCCGGATTCTTTGTGGCAAGAGGAGCATTCCTGCTTCTTTACGATGGGCGAAACAATATACTTGAACTGGGAATCTCCCTCCTGTATGGCACGAAACCGGTCGCCTGGCCATTCCGGCACCTCATAAAACTGCTCCATCCGAAACTTTTCCCCAAGCTGCGTTCCTCGGGCACTAAAAACAATCGTCCCGTCATTCCTGAAGATAAAGACTTCATCGGCTTGCTGGGACGAGATTGCGGACGCGAGCGCATCCTGTAGGTGATCTTGTTTCCCCTCAATCATCACATGCTCGAGGATTGCCTTCCCAAAATCCACAACCGCGTGTGCTTTTGCACGGGCTTGTTTTTCCAACATGCTATAGCCGGTTTTGTGAGCAAAGAGGACAAACGCACTACCGGCACCAGCAAAGACAATGGCAACGGCAATTGCAATTTTCCTTCCCAAACTGGGAAAGAGTCTTTCGAGGAAGTGTTTCATGGAAATCTCCTTCTCCCGAAGGTCCACAGGGACGCCTTCGGAGGATGAATTCCCACAGCAACGTGATCATCATGCGGCACCTGAACAACGTTCAAAAGGCTTGTTGTACTGCTTGCACGAACTTTATTATAAAGAGAGTGAGAGTCGGTTGATGTGCTATCCTCCAACGGCGGTGGTTCGGGAAGAAGCGTTGGCGGTTCGATGCCGGGGCCTCGGCGGGCGCGGAGAATATCTGATGAAAAGCTGAGACCGAAGAACGCGCCACCGATGTTTTTCCCTTCGCGGCGACTCAGTTGCGCCCCACCGGCAAGCTGCAGGTGATCGAAGAGGATCAATTTCATTCCAACCATTCCTTGTAGTTCCTGACTCGCTCGCACCCCATCCAATGTGCCCGCCTCCACTCCAACAAGAAGTCGGTTGTTCAACGGGACGCTTAATGCACAACCTCCGATAAGTCGTCCTCGTTCTGTAAGAAACCTTTCATTCCCCAAGGCATACCCCACATTGATGTATCCTTCTGCAGCCTGCAGGATGGAAGAGTTGCCAATCAGTCGTATCGAAAAGGCTGTTCCATCTTCACTTGGTGAATCTGCAAGAGATCGTTCCATCGTTTGTATGCGCAGGTCGGCAGAAACGGAGCGCCCCTCTGAGCCGAAATCAAGGAGGTTCACTTTCAGTCCAAGGATTGAATGGTCGTTCCGCTGTTGATCTTTGAATCGGTATGAGCTGAACGAGGCAAAGGCTTCGACGCGTTGAGCAACGCCAAACCCGAGCGAAATGGGAAAAGCCGTTGCCGACTTCTCCGAACCAAATTCACCGTCGTAGAAGATCCCTGCGGCAATTCGCCCTTGAGCGAGAACTGCGGCGGAGGGCTGAACAAACAAGCCAAACGCTCCGCCCTGACTCAATCCTTGCGCCCACGGACCTCCGCGCTCCTGAGTCATCGCTGTCTGTGCAAAGTCAGCCGAGAGCGGCAATAAGAGAATGGTCGAAAGAAAACTAATGCGACGAAGTCTCAACGATTTCCTCATCTATTTTTTGTGGCACGTTTGGCACAGACTAAATCGCGGCATATTGAGCAGGTGCGGATGGTCAGAAGCATGAGGATTATGACAAGTAGCGCAACTTAACTCTTTGCCCTCGCGCAACGGGTCGGGGCGGCCTTCCAACGGATGCTTGATCACTGGGTGCGGTGTCTTAGCCGCATCGGGGTGGCATGAGCTGCATACGGTGTTCACCCGGTCCACCACCAGCGCATCGTTCCTCGAGCCGTGTACATCATGGCAAGCAGTACAATCTTCACTCACCGGATGTACTGTGGGCTTAGATTGAGCTTCTTGTTTATCTGCATGGCATTCGTAGCAGAGCGATGCGTCATACTTCTTGTCCGAATACAGTTGATACTTGGGAGCGGATCCAGGGTCGTGGCACATCAGACAATCCCAATTCGATGCAGGAACATGGGAGGATTTCTGGCTCACCAAAGCGCCGTGACACGTCTTGCATTCCGCTTCGACCGTCGGTTTCTGGTTTTTAACGGAAGCAGAAAGCGAAAGAGAATGACACGATAAACACCTGTCTTCGTTTTCCGCGCTGTGGAAGGGGGTGTGCATCAAATCTGGCGAAGGTCCGTCACTTTGCACCTGCGTTTTATAGAAGAACGTAACGGAATCGAATGCAGCGATCTTTCCATCCGATCTCAATGCCCGTAAGTAAAACGTATTAAGCCCTGGAGCGAGAAACACAGAAAAGGAAAACTTGTCTCTGAATTTTTCTCGATATCGTTGATCGGCAACCGGCGTACTCTTTTTTGACCAACCCACAAGGATCACCTCGGAGCCAAGGACCTTGGTGTCATACACTGCCGCTAGGATTTCACGGAACGCGATCGAATTCCAGAATTTCCTCAGGTCCATCTCTTCTGCAAGCAAGAACCTATGCTCGAGCGAACTTGCTTCGCTCCTTATTCTGCTCAATTTCACGCTGACACGTTCCAGCAAGAACTGGCTAGAAAACATTCCACGCACTTGTTTTGCAAAGTTCTCCTTTTGCTCTTTTGTGGAGACTTCGATATACTTGCTTTGCTCGACTTTCTCCATCAACTCAACAAGTGCGACCGACAATGTATCAAACGCACCCGTGATGCTTGCTGCACCCACTGAAACAAGGAGCTTCTTTTCCGAAGGGAATAGGATCGCAAATCCCGGCTGCGATTGAGGCAACTGATCCGACGCCACAAACACCGTCATCAGCCAAAGAAAAATCATCAGATATAAATTAGCCATTCGACCTCCTTGTTCTCAGAGGAAGCAAATTGCAATTGCTGTGCCAAATAACCCACCCCCGTTCTGTGTGATTTCACGCAGGATTACAAGTTCCACAATACTTCGGCTTCCAATATCTGGGAAAATCCTTTGCAGTCCTAAGGCGGATGGAAAAGATGGGAACGGCTGTTCGCGCTCGGAATCAAGAAAACCCGTGAAACGAAGTTTGTACAGAAGCCGTATGGAGAGAATGAAGTTCGGAAGAAGATTGGGGATATGATCGTATGCATACGAGACTTCCGAAGTCTAAGTGATGATATGACGCAGGGAAGATTCAACTGCTGCGGAGCTTCTCTAACTTGTAACGCAGATTCCGTTCTGAAACGCCTAAGAGCTGGGCCGCCTTTCGTTGATTGCCTCCGGTCTTTTGAAGCGTTGCCAGGATAATTTCTCGCTCGAATGACTCAAGCTGCTCGTTCAGCGACTCTGTTCTCATCTCGCGCTGGATTGTTGTCTCACTTTGCAGCCGGCGCACGTTGGCGGGAAGGTCGTTCATCGTCACAAGAGTATCCGATCCTAAAATAATGGCACGTTCGATGAGATGCTCTAACTCTCGCACGTTTCCCGGATAATTATACTTCATCAAAAGATCGAGAGCTTCGCGTGAGAGTTCTTTGACGGGCTGATTGTGCCGCTGAGCCTGCTTTCTCAAGAAATGTTCAGCCAATATGGGGATGTCGGATTTCCTGTTCCGTAACGCCGGGATCACCATAGCAACAACATTGAGCCGATAGAAAAGGTCTTCGCGAAATGAACCCTCCTTCATCATCTCTTCTAAATTCCTATTCGTTGCTGCAATGATTCGAGCATCGCTGCGAATCGTTTGATTGCCTCCGACTCGCTGGAATTCTCCCGACTGCAGGACACGCAGAAGTTTTACTTGAACAGGAAGCGGGATATCGCCAACTTCATCAATGAAGAGCGTTCCCGAATGCGCTTCTTCAAATCGACCGAGCCGTTGTTTCTCGGCTCCCGTAAACGCGCCTTTTTCGTGACCGAACAATTCGCTTTCAATCAGTGTTTCGGGTAGCGCAGCACAGTTGATTACCAGAAAAGACTTCTCACGTCGTGGACTGGTATAATGGATTGCGCGAGCGAACAGCTCCTTGCCGGTGCCGCTTTCGCCATGCAGGAGAACGGTAGCGTCGGTTTTCGCGACGCGACCCGCAATGTTGAGCGCTTCTTCTATTTCCTTGCTTTGAGAAACAATTTCAGAAAAACTAAATCGCTCCTGCAATTGCTTCCGCAGTTCTCTGTTCTCCGAGAGAAGCCGTCGCTGGTCAAGCGCGCGTTTGACCAGAAGCTCAACTTCATCGAGATTAATTGGCTTTTGTAGATAGTCAAATGCACCTTCTTTCATCGCTTCGACTGCCGATTCGATGCTGCCAAATGCGGTCATGACGATCACGGGGATTTCGGGATTCAACTCTTTCACCGCCTTCAAGACGTCGAGACCGGTCATATCGGGCATCTTGAAATCGGTCAGAATAATGTCGATCAAATGTTCACGCACGGCTTGTATGCCGACGCTGCCACGATCGGCAGTAATGACTTCAAAGTTCCGACGCGCGAAAAATCCTTTGAGATTTTCCCGTTGGGGTTGCTCGTCGTCAATGATGAGAATAGACACTGTCGGCATCAATTCACCGTCTTTGCAATTCTCTTCATGATGTTATGATCATCTCCGAATTTGCAGAGAGCATCACAATGTTCTCGCAATTCTGAAAACAGGATGTAGTGAATTGTCACTTTGTTGTTCTTGATAGCCGGCCTTTTGAGTTGGAGCATGACATCCTTTTCCCTGCTATCTGGAATCAAAAGAAAAAGGTTTCTTTGCTCTTCTGGGAAAGCAAAAGACAAGTCGGAAAGTCGCAAGATGCCTGAGTAGATGGAAGTGCTTTTTTCGACTTCAAAAGCGCTGATAATCCTCTGCGATCCTTTCTCAAGCCATAGAACATCTATGAGGTTGATCGTGGAGGTTGTCTCCTTGTCAATTCCCAAGTCGGGCAAGTCCTCAAGACCCATGAAACCGAAACTGTTTCCGCCGTAGTTTCTAGATCGGTCATTCGATGCAGCAATCACATCATAGCCCAAGGACTTCCCAATCTTCAGTAAATGATACTGCATTTCGGTATGCAGATCATCCTCGTGTTGTTCACTAACGACGTCTGCGTGGCGCTTCTGGAGTTGTCGCTCGATCTTCTTCCTTTCTTTTTCATCCAAGAATTCCTCATCGCCGACCAGAATGTTTCTCATCCCGATTTCAAAGAGTAATCCCGTGAGCGCTCCCAGGTCGTTCGATAGCAGCGCCTTGTACTGTTCGTTTGTGGTGATGATGACTTCTCTGATTTTCAGGTAGTCTTCCCACGAGCCGAGTTTCTTCTTGTCTTTGAAGAGAGCGTTGAAACCGTTGATGATGGCAGTATTGAACGGCGGAATCACTGTTGGATGGAGAAAATACAGAATGCTCGCAACCGCAGGACCTAGGCCTTTAATTCTTTTGCCGTCGAGCTGAATGATTTCTCGAAGAAGCGTTTCTTCCTTCGTCGTGTTGAGGCAACTCTCCAAGAATTGGCCAAAGCACTTTTTGTTGGTTTGGTTCTCATAGATATCGGGGATGCGTAGTTTCGGTTTCCAGTAAAAGGGGTGAGCCGCTCCCTCAAAGACTTGTTTCTGTTCGGTGATGCACCTAAGAACGAACTCAAGCGATGAGCCTTTGAAGTCATTCGGAAATTTCCCTTGTTTGATGTCATCGACAACCTGGATGACTCCTCTCCGAATGGAACGAAACGCTTTTAGTCTTTCCTCGTTGTTTACAAACCAAGTATTGTAGACCGATTCCTTGTCCTGTTTATATATGTCAATAAGTTGTTCGATTGGCTGCATGATCAACGATCCTCCGCTTTTCACAAACGCTCAACCAGTTGGTATCCAAATCCTAAACACTGACCCCTTTCCCACCTCACTTTCCACCTCGATCCTCCCGCCATGTTCCGTGACGATTTGATTCGCCATGCTCAAGCCCATCCCCGTCCCATCCAGCTTCGTGGTGAAATAGAGATTGAAGACCTTGGGGAGAAGTTCCGGAGGAATTCCAGCGCCCGTGTCTGAAACAGTAAGTTGGAGATGGTCGTTTGCCCGCGTTGTTGCAATACGAACCTCTCCATGATCACCGATAGCGTGAAACGCGTTCTGAATCATATTCAAGAGAACCTGTTTCATTTGTTCGCGATCAATCAGAATACTTCCGTTGAATCCAATTTCTGCCCTCAAGATGATGGATTGGGCTTGCGCTTCGCTCTTGACGACGGATAGCACATCCTGCACAAAATCCTCGATGGGAACAAGCGTAGGATTCAGCTTGGGGGGTCGCGCAAACTGAAGAAATTGCTGGATAATCTTACTGACCCGGTTGACCTCCTCATTCATCATTTTCACCAGCGACTGATATTCTTCCTGATACTCCTTCGGCTCGAAATCTTTGGCAAACCGCTGCACCGTCATGCTGATAGAATTGAGCGGGTTACGGATTTCGTGCGCAACACTGCTGGCAAGCTCTCCCATTGCCGAGAGCTTTTCTTGTCTTCGTAGTTGCTCCTCCACCTTTCGTTGGTGCGTGAGATCCCTCAGCACGGCAACAACGGTGTCCGTATTCCCGACCGCATCTTTGATGATCGAAGTGCTCATTCCGACGACAACGGTCTTTCCCCCCTTCGTATGAATTTCCGCTTCCTCATATTCGATCGGGTTTCCCGATTGCAATGTTCGCTCAATGCAGGATGCTGTATCTTCGATAACGGCTGAGCACGTTTTGCCAATGACGGACTCAGCGTGGATTCCAAGAACTCTTTCTGCTCCTTTGTTGAAAACTGTAACGCGACCGGACCGATCCGCCGCGACAACGGCATCTGTAACATTGTCCAAGACCGTGCCGGTGTACGTTTGGAATTTCGTGTATTCTTCGTTAAGAACTGAGTAGCTCTGCGTCGCGGAAATAAATCCAAAGACAATCACGCCAAGCACAACGACGATCAACGAGAGAATGATAAATCGCTGAATGGTTCGCTGATTGAACGCCCGCACCGCCTCAAGAGAAAGAGCTACCCG
>JANONN010000375.1:0-3910 GCA_031420835.1 Ignavibacteriales bacterium
GGGAAGCAACTGCTCAACGACAACGCGCTGTTGAATGACCGATTTGAACTCATTATAGATCAACTCGACTTTATCGAATTCACCTTTCAAATACCCTTCCGTCAGCTCTGAGGCGATGGCTCGTGCATGATTGAAGTCCAACGCAGCAAAAATACCGACATGCTTCGAATGGATATTATAGTCCCGCTTATTGAAGTAGTCGAACGCCTTCTTCCCGACTATGATGATCTTCAACCCAAGCCCCGTCTCCATCTGCTCGGGGTAGTTCGTCTGTATGTGGTTGACGCCAGCTTTGATGATGTTGGTGTTAAACGCACCACACAACCCGCGATCCGAAGAGACAATGACGACGGCGACCTTCTTCCCTTCACGCGGCGTCAGTAACGGATTGATGGTGGAATCAACCTTCGTCACCAAATGGCGCATGAGTTGCTTCACCTTGTTGGAATATGGGCGCGTGGCAAGAATTCCTTCTTGGGCACGGCGGAGCTTCGCTGCCGCCACCATCTTCATCGCCTTGGTGATCTTCTGTGTGCTCTTCACGCCAGAGATGCGACGGCGTATATCTCGTAGAGTAGCCATTTCAGATTGCAGATTTCTGATTGCTGATTGTCGATTGAATATCTATGCCGCCTTCACTCCAACTTTGAATTTCGCCACGAATTCTCTTGCCGCCACGTGCAGCTTGGCTTGAATCTCATCCGTCAGGTCGCGCTGTTCACCGACGGCATTCAACAGGTCATTGTGTTTCATCTCCATCATCTCAAGGAATTCCTTTTCGAATCTCTCCACGTCATGAAGCGGGATTTCGTCAAGGTAGCCGTTGGTGCCCATGAAGATACTTACCACTTGAGCTTCGACCGTCATCGGCACGTATTGGCCTTGCTTGAGAAGCTCAACGAGACGCGATCCGCGGCGTAACGATTGTCGCGTCGCTTTGTCGAGATCGGAACCGAACTTTGCAAACGCTTCAAGCTCGCGATACTGTGCCAACTCGAGGCGCAAACGTCCGGCCACTTTTTTCATTGCCTTGATTTGTGCATTCCCACCGACACGAGAGACGGAGATACCAACGTTGATGGCTGGGCGCACGCCGGAGTTGAAGAGTCCCGGCTCAAGATAAATCTGACCATCAGTGATGGAAATAACGTTGGTCGGGATGTATGCGGAAACGTCGCCTGCTTGAGTCTCGATAATCGGGAGAGCCGTCAAGCTGCCGCCGCCTAATTCATCGCTCAGTTTCGATGAGCGCTCGAGCAAACGGGAGTGGAGATAGAACACGTCGCCGGGATATGCTTCACGACCGGGAGGGCGTCGCAACAGAAGCGACATCTGACGATACGCCTGCGCTTGTTTCGAAAGATCGTCGTAGATCACCAACGCATGACGACCGCCATCCCGGAAATACTCGCCAAGCGTTGCGCCGGCGTACGGGGCAATGAACTGCAGCGGCGCAGACTCGCTCGCGGTCGCACACACGACCGTCGTGTATTCCATCGCGCCCATCTCTTCGAGCTTGCTTACAACCTGAGCAACGGTGGATCCCTTTTGACCGATGGCAACGTAAATACAGAAGACCGGCTTCACTCCCTCTTTTCGTGCCTTCTCAGTGTGCGTATGCTTCTGGTTGATGATCGCATCAATTGCGATGGCTGTCTTCCCCGTCTGCCGGTCGCCAATGATCAACTCACGCTGACCGCGACCGATCGGAATCATCCCGTCAATTGCTTTGATGCCTGTTTGGAGTGGTTCCTTCACAGGTTGACGTTGGATGACGCCGAGAGCCTTGCGTTCCAGAGGAAGATACTTCTCACTTTTGATTGGACCTTTGCCATCGAGCGGCGCGCCTAACGGGTTGATCACACGACCGAGCATCTGGTCGCCGACAGGCATGGAAGCCAATCGCTTCGTGCGCTTAACCGTGTCGCCTTCTTTGATGTGGGAGCTTTCGCCGAAGATCACCGCACCGACGTTATCCTCCTCCAGGTTCAACACCATTCCGTACGTATTACCTGGAAATTCGATCAACTCGCTAGCCATCACTTTCGAAAGGCCGTAGATGCGCGCAATACCGTCGCCGACCTGCAGGACGGTGCCCACGTCATACACATCTACTTCTTTTTCAAAGCCGGAGAGTTGTCTCCGCAGGATAGCGGAAATTTCATCTGGTCGTACTTCTGCCATAGTTCATCCTTTCAATCCCACGACTAAAGAGCTTGTGTGAAAACTCATCGGATCCTCACGTGTCGGGTCGCCTGCCCGACGAATCCGCCATGGCGGAGCAGGCGGGCAGACCCGACCAACAAATTCTGAAAAGCGGGATTTTATTTGTTGGCCGGGACTCCTGTCCAAGGCTCTCAGGGTATTTTCACACAGCCTATAAAGTCGTGGGTTACATTAGTTGAGTGCAACGTTTTCGGCAAACTTCTCACGCAGCAATTCCAATTGTCGTTTCACGCTGCCGTCAAAGACAGTGTCGCCCATGCGAGCAACGAATCCACCCCGAAGCTGGTTGTCCAAGCTCATCGTCATCCGGACTGTCTTCTTTGTAAGGTGCTCAAAACGTTGTTCGAGTCGTTTACGCTGATCCGCATCGAACTCTACAACCGCCCTGACGTGCAATGCGACAATGCCGAGCCGATCATCTTGTAAAATGAAAAATTGTTCAATGACCTGGTCGAGAATGTCTTCCCGACCCTTCACGACCAGTAAATCGATAAACGAAAGGGTCAACGGACTTATGTGTTTGGCGAACAGCTCCGTCATGATCTGCTGCTTCCGCCCCTTCTTGATAATGGGGCTTTTCAGAAAAAGGGTGAAATCGCGCGACTCCTTCATGATCCTCTCCAGGAATCGTAGCTCCTCAGAAAGGCGCTCGAGGATCTTCGTGTCTTCGGAAAGGTCAATCAGGGCCTGTGCATATCGTCGCGCAACGCGTGTTTGCTTCATCGTCGTTTAGTTCTTCGGCAATTGTTTCAGGAAATTATCCACCAAGGTTTTATGTCGGTTGGCATCGAGCGACTCATCGAGAATCTTTTCTGCTGCTTGAATGGCAAGATCTGCCACTTCGGAACGGAGGCTCTGTTTCGCTGCCTCAGTCTCACGCTCGATCTCTTCTTTTGCATGCTTCAGATCGCGCTGCGCTTGCTGATGGGCCTTGCCCACGATCTCTTCTTTCAACTTCTCACCCAGCACTTTGGCTTCGCGGATAACCTTCTGGTACTCCTCATCAGCGCGGGCCATGTTCTTCTCGTTTTGCTTGAGCAGCTCGGCAGCTTCAGCGCGAGCACGTTCGGACTGCTCGAGTGAGCTTCGGATCTTCTCTTCTCTCTCCTCTAACGCTTGAAGGATGGGTCGCCAAGCAAACTTCCTGAGCACGAGCACGAGAAGAAGAAAAACAACCGTCGTCCAGATGCTGAGGCCGGGATTGATGTCAAACATGGATAAATTCCTTTTTGAAGTTGGTTACTTCAACGCGAGAAGGATACAAATGGCCAGCGCGAAGAATGTAGCGCCTTCGATCAAAGCCGCGGCGATGATCATCGAGACGCGAACTTGGCCGGCAACTTCCGGTTGACGTCCGCTGGCTTCCATTGCTGCCGAGGCGAGCTTGCCGATCCCAAAAGCGGCGCCAAGAATTACAAGGCCAGCACCGAATCCGGCGGCGAGATATGCTGCTGCATTAGCTTCCATTGTTTCATTCCTCCTGAAGTGATCTGTGAATGTGAATTCGTTATTTCAAACCAAATTGCATTTGTGTTCTTAGAGATTCGAGTTGTAACTACTCAGCATGTTTTTCAATAAAGCCATTTAGCCAATAGACGATGCTGGCGAGTTGAACTCCTTACGTCCGCCGAAGGCGGACTTTTTTCTGTTTTAGTTCTTGTTATCCCGATGTAAAACATCGGGA
>JANONN010000376.1:0-6244 GCA_031420835.1 Ignavibacteriales bacterium
CTTTCATCTAAGAGTTCATTGAAGTGAACAAGCGAATCGTTGATTCTTTCCAAGAAGGAGGTTGCCATGCGAACCGTTCTCGTTCTTTTGGTTATAGGAACCTTATTAGGATGTGCGGCAGACGATGAGCAATTCAAGGTCGGCGTTGTCGTTGATCTCTCATATGCGTACGATTCCACGACCATTTACTGGCCGACGGAAAAGGGGTTTGAATTCAAGAAAGGATTCGAAGGTGTGACGCCAGCTGGATTCTTCTACACGGCCAACAGTTTCTGCTCCCCCGAACATGGCGGCACACATATTGACGCACCGATCCATTTCTTTGAAGGTCGGAATACCGTTGACGCGATTCCACTTGAGCAGTTGATTGCGCCGGGGATTGTGATTGACGTTTCAGCGAAGTGCGAGAATGATCGGGATTACCAAGTGTTGGTTGAAGATTTCCACAACTGGGAGATGAAGCATGGAAAAATTCCCGAAGGCTCAATTGTTTTGCTCCGCACAGGGTTTGGGAAATTCTGGCCCGATCGCGTTCAGTACATGGGCACGAACGAACGCGGACAAGAAGCCGTCGCCAAGCTCCACTTCCCCGGCCTCCATCCCGATGCGGCAAAATGGCTCGTAGAAAACCGGATGATCAACGCCATTGGATTGGATACGCCGAGCATTGACTTCGGCCAATCGAGTAGGTTCGAGAGTCATGTGACCTTGTTTGAAAAGAATATTCCCGCCTTCGAGAACGTCGCAAATCTCGATCGCCTTCCCGACAATGGCTTCACCATCATTGCATTGCCGATGAAGATCAAAGGTGGAAGCGGCGGGCCACTGAGGATGGTGGCGATTTTGAATTAACCCGCCACCACGGTTTCTTCTTTCCTCTTCCGTGACAAGACATATTTGTCTTTTTCGCTCTTGACAAGACGACAAATTTGTCTTAACATTTCCGCAGTATGATTCCCCCCGGTCCACATCAGCCGCTCCATCCTTCCCCTCTATCTTCACCACACTCAGAGCAGCTTATCCAATCGTTCATCCAACCACCGGGAAAGGTCTATCTCCTCTACGGCGACGAGTTGATTTTCCCCTTCTCGCTCCGCATTGCCGCCCACGCAATGGCGCGCGGCACTTCCATTGCAGTGGTAGATGGCTGCAACCGATTTAATGTCCATGCGCTTGCTCGCTTCGCTCAAGAGCATCATATCAATCCAGACCAGTTCCTACACCAGATCTTCGTTTCGCGCGGATTCACCTGCTATCAAATGGAACAGGCCGTCGGCAACCGGCTCCCCGCATTTTTGAAGTCCATTGGGTCAAACACGGCAATGATCTTCGGGTTGCTCGATACATTCTATGACGAACAGGCGCCGGCGCGTGAAGTGAACCAGATGCTCATGCGACTTCTGAGCAGGATGCAGGAGTTGAAAGCCGAAGGCATCTCCATTTTGATCACGGGGATCGAATGGAATGTCTTACCGCAGAAGCGCCGTCAACTCTTTGCCACTCTCAAGGCGAACGTGGATCATGTCTATCAATTGCTTCTCGATACACAGAACACACCACAACTTGTGGTGGAGAAAGGAGATCACCATGGGACGCACCGTGCCGACCTTCACCAACATCATCGACAACGAGCTGGCAAGCTGGTCGAAATACCGCCGCGGATTGCGGAAGGATGACCAGGAGCTGTTCGATCAGATTTTTCGTGCCGCAAAGCTCCACCTCGCGGAAAATTTCTATGCGATGCGCACAATTCCGTTCGAGAGCATCGTCATGTCAATTGTCGTGGAGCAGGGAAAACTGATCCGACGCTTGCAACAGCGGTTGGAAAAACTGGAAGAGAACTCGTTGGAGCAGAATTGAAAAGCGGTAGCAATAAACCCACTCAAGTAAACCCCAATGACCTCTTCCGCATTCACTGGTTGGTTGTTTGACGTCTATCCCTCTAACAGCGGTATGATTGTCTGGCTCATCGACGCCAACGGCGGGAAGCACTGCTGCACGAGTGGATTCCTCCCATCCTTTTTTCTTCATCTCAATGAGGCAGATCGTAAGCGCGCCGAGATGCTGGCGCTCCGGTCTCCGGTGTCTGTTTCGGTGCTTCCAACAACCCGTCGCGAATTATATTCTAACGATTCTCTTGATGTGCTTGAAGTCTTTGTCCAGGACCCTTCACGTTTTCGTGAAGCTGTGTGGTACTTCGAGCGCTTTTTCCCCCATTTCGTCTTCTTCAACTCCGATCTCCTGCCCGCGCAGTTGTATCTATACCACACGCAACTCTTTCCGCTGGCGTTCGGGGAATATCACGTTGAGCAGAATGAACTTGTGGGATGGAATCTCCATGATGCATCCGATGCCAACGACTATACTCCTCCGCCCTTTTCCCTTCTTCGTCTTCGCGCTTCCAACGATTTTGTCCCACCGAAGTACCGCAAATATCTTCAACTCGAAGTGAGCTACGATGACCGCACATTCACGCTTGAGCAGGAAACTCCAATTGACGTTCTTAACGCGCTCAACTGGCATCTCCACCGTTGCGATCCCGACATTATCCTTACCGACTATGGCGACTCGATCCTGATGCCGATGCTCGTCAATCTCTCACAACGCCATAACGTGCCGTTGCTGCTCAATCGCGACCCCGCAGCCGGTTATACCACAACACGTGAATCGAGTTTCTTTCAGTACGGAAAGGTCGTCCACAAAGATGGTGCGTTCGAGCTTGCAGGTCGCTGGCACATTGACTGCGAGAATTCTTTTACGATGACGGAAGCGGAACTCGACGGCGTGTTTGAGCTTGCACGGCTCACACAAATTCCCGTTCAACGACAGTCGCGCGCCAGCATCGGCACATCCATGTCTTCGATGCAGCTCTCGTGGGCGTACCGGAACGGCTACTTGATTCCCTCCAAGAAACGGGAGCCGGAGGATTTCAAATCGGCAGCGACATTGTTGTTGGCAGACCGGGGCGGACTTATTTTCAACCCGCCGTTAGGTTACCATGAAGATGTGGCAGAGCTTGACTTCGTTTCGATGTATCCTACGATCATGGTCGAGCACAATGTCTCGCCCGAAACCGTCAACTGCCACTGCTGTAAGAATAGTGCTGTACCGGAGCTGGGGTACACCATCTGCGAAAAGCGCGAGGGGATCATTCCTGCTACGTTGCGCGCGGTCGTTCAGAAACGAGCCTACTATAAGAAGCTCAAGAAGCAATACAAAGGGAAGGATGAGGCGCTCTTCCGCAAGTATGATCACCGTCAGAACGCTCTCAAGTGGATGTTGGTGAGCTGCTTCGGCTATCTGGGCTACAAGAATGCGCGGTTCGGTCGCATCGAGGCGCATGAATCGGTCAATGCCTTCTCGCGCGATGCGATCCTGACTGCAAAGGAAATTGCCGAACGCCACGGCTTTCTTCTTCTCCACGGCATCATTGATTGCGTCTGGTTAAAAAAAGCAGGAGCTACTGAGCAAGACTATGAGGAACTTGCCAGGGAAATTGCGGAGCGAACCAACATCGACATTTCGTTAGAAGGGATGTACAACTGGATTCTTTTCCCGGCATCGAAGCAAGACCCATTGATCGCCACTGCCAATCGGTATGTCGGGTGGTACCGGCATGGGGAGATCAAGATTCGCGGCATCGAAACGCGCCGACGGGATACGCCGAAGTTCATCAAGAACATGCAGGGCGCGATGCTGAATGCGCTCTCACACGCAAGGAATGTTGCCGATGTAGAAGCGCACGTGCCGGAATTGCTTGAGATCGCCCGGAATCATATTGCACTGCTGCACAGTGGAAAAGTGAACCCGATGGAGCTTGTCCTGCGCCGTCATATCACAAAAGAAGCCGATGAGTATTCGAACAATAGCATCAGCGCGGTGGTGGCGAAAATGGTAGACGCGATGGGTGTACATCTTTCAGCGGGGGAATCGATCGAGTTCATCATCCTCGATCAATCCGGAAAGAAGAAACCGGAGAAAGCGAAGCCGCTCGCGCTCTACGCACTCGAAGATGGATATGATATCGAAAAGTACACCGAGCTGACACTGAAAGCGATTGAAACGCTGCTGTCGCCGTTCGGGTATGATGTAGAACGATTGAGGGAGTGTTTTGGAATAACGGCAAAGCGAAATGGTAAAGCAGAACGGTTGCGTCGGCGCAAAGCGGGTAATGTGTACGCTTCGCCGATGCTCAAATAAGTGAAAGGACTCTGAAGCAGGTGACATCACCAGTCCATGTGAAGTAAAAGTTCGCTTGAAATCCTGTGGCTCTCGAACAACTTGTACAACATAGTGGGGCTTCAGCCGTTCAGCAAAATACCTCAGGCTTGGATCTGGACTTGCCGCAGACACCTTCGCTTCAACAGTGCATAAGGCTTTTTCGTTCTGTGATAAGAATTAACTCCACGCTTTTCTTCGATCCCGTACATTGAGCGCCTGAAACAAGCCTTATTATTCCCAACTCTTCAAATCGATTTTTCCATTTGATACAACGATACCTTTCCAATGCGTTTTTTGATGCCTGAGTCATTCGTTGCTTGACATTCACCCGGCAATTCACTAAGCTTCCAGGGCAAAAAAAGGGAGCCTGTTTCTCGTAATGGAGATCATTCCATGACATTGGGATGCACCCTAACTAGCTTACGATGAAAAATATGGAACGGGATGGTATCCCGTCCAGAAGTTTGGTCGGATTAACAATCCGACCTATCAGGAGAAGGAGGGCATCTTTCCGTTGCACTCCGACAAGGTTTCGCATTCCTCACCGAGTTCGTTCATCCGGATCCATCTTCCGGACGATTATTCATCTCTATATAATTAGTCAGAGAGGTTAGCATGAAGACCGTTCTTGTTCCCTTGTTGATAATGGTTTTGGGCCTATCCGTGGCCCTTGGCCAGACGAATGTCTCCGGTGTAATCACGTCCGATACAACATGGACTCTCGCAGGTAGTCCAGTCATCATCATCGATTCCGTCACGGTGATGAGCGGGAAGACACTAACGATTGAGCCAGGAGTCATCGTCAAGTTCAATTCGGGAACGATTCTCGTCGTGGCGGGCGGCATCGTTGCCGTTGGGACCGTCGCAAATCCTATCACGTTCACTTCCAACCTCGGCTCACCCACGCCGGGGGGCTGGCGCAGTCTGACCTTCCTGAATTCGGCATCCGTAAATTCGGTTTTGAACTACTGTGTCTTTGAGTACGGGGGAAGTGGCACGAACGGTGCGACCATTTTCTACGCGACAGGCGCGCCGAACATCCGGATTGCCAATACGACCGTCCGCTTCAGCGCGGGGCACGGCGTCAACGTGCGCTCTTCGTCGCCGCGTATCTCTACTTCCACGTTTCGCGAGAATGGCGGCTACGGGATTTACAGTGATCTCGTCACGACCATGGTTGTTGATTCATCAACGGCCGCGAAGAACACCCAAGGGGGCATTCGGATTCCCATTAACTCTTCACCGACCGTCACAAACTCAAGGATTGACTCGAACGGCGTCGGTATTTTCATTGATAACAGCTCATCGCCAATTATCCAGAAGAACAACATTCGCTACAACAACATCGGCATACAGTTCACGGGAGCCGGTACAACACAGCCGACGATCTCGCAGGACACGATCACGAACAATACGACATGGGGGTTCCTTAACACGAGTACGACCACAACAGTGCTCGCGCGAAATAATTATTGGGGGAGTGATCTCGGCCCGTTCCATTCAGGCTTGAATCCAACCGGATTGGGAGATAAGGTGAGCGACAATGTGGATTTCCAGCCGTGGGCGATTCTTGCTCCGGCATTACCGGTCACACAGGTTACGGCAACCGTTGCTGCGAACACAACGTGGGCGAGTGGAGTTTTCTGGGTGAAAAACAGTATCAGCGTCAATAGCGGCATCACGCTGACGATTAGACCGGGAGTGATTGTTAAGTTGGCGTCGAGTGCCCGGATTACGGTTGATGGAACAATCGTTGCCAATGGCAAATCCGATTCCTTGATCGTGTTCACTTCCGAGCGCGATGATCCTTACGGCGGCGATACCAATGGTGACGCCGGAGCGACAATCCCATCTCGCGGAATCTGGGACTTTGTCTGGCTCAACGCGGGAAGCAATAGCAGCAGTATCTTGAACAACTGTCTCTTCCGGTTCGGCGGATCCACAAGCAACGGAAACGTTCGCGTTGATGGCAGAGCGCCGACCATCACGAACTCTTCTTTCACACAAAGCTCAAACTACGGAC
>JANONN010000377.1:0-5392 GCA_031420835.1 Ignavibacteriales bacterium
GGCGCGAATTCAAACTTGAGGTGGTTTATGAAACAGACCCGAAGTTTCACGACAGTCAGACTGGCAGTCTTCGCCCTTTTGGCCACGGTGGTTTTCGCTGGCCTTCTGAGCGCCGAGGACTACAGGGGCAAATTCACCTTGCCCTTTGAGGCCAAGTGGGGTACGGCCGCATTGCCCCCCGGAGATTACACATTCGAAGTCTGGGCCCAGGCCAAAGATGGAACCTGGAGCGAAAGCCCCGCGACAATTTCTTTTATCATATTGCCCCCCTGGTGGGCAACATGGTGGTTTCGCTCCGTCGCAGCTCTCGGTATGATTGCTTTCCTTTATCTTGCATACCGTCTCCGGCTGCAGGTGGTTCTACGCGAAGAACGGCTGCGAACAAAGATAGCTCGCGACCTTCACGACGACCTGAGCGCAACGCTGAGCAGCATCTCCTTTTATTCGGAGGCGGTCAAACGCAGCGGCGTGGAGCGATCCACACGGTACATTGACCAAATTTCCGAAAGCGCACGGGAAGCGAAGGAGAAAATCTCCGATATCATCTGGTCGGTTGACCCGCGGCACGACGACTGGCGCGAGTTTCTGACCCGCTGCGAACGGTATGCTGCCGATTTGCTTGAAAGCCGCGGCATCCAACATGAGCTGAAGATTGAAAAGTCGGTGTCCGGTCAGCTTCGGCTCGAGCTCAGACAAAACCTGTGGTTGATCTTCAAAGAGCTTATCGTGAATCTCGTACGACACGCGGAGGCAACGCGAGCCATCGTTTCGATGAACATTGTGAAAAACAGTCTCGTGTTAGCTGTCTCTGATAACGGAAAAGGTTTCGACCGGAAGGCAGTCGCCGGTGGAAACGGGCTTGGGAATGTACGGAAACGTGTCGAACTTCTGAAAGGTCAAGCGACCGTGGAATCCTCTCCGGGCGCGGGGACGCGTTGGTATGTACAGGGGCCGATGTAAAAAATTACCACATATTTCTGTAGTGTCTCCAGTGAAAAATATCTCTACGTTATAACCAATGTCAGCCGATAAACCACAGACCGAATCTACTCAACTGAACGTTGTGATCGTCGAAGACAATCGCTATATGCGAGAGAGTTGGCAGACGATCATCAACTTTGAGCGGGATATGCGTGTGCTGGAGGCGTTTCCCACGTGCGAAGCGGCTCTACAATCCCACATGCTCGAAGAAGCGGATGTTGTGATCATGGACATTGACCTTCCCGGTATGTCCGGGATTGAAGGAGTTCGCGAGATTCGACAGCGCTTCCCCAAAAAGACGATCATCATGGCGACAGTGTTCGAGGACGACCAGCACGTCTTCAGTGCTCTGCAAAACGGCGCAGTCGGTTACCTTTCCAAGAAAATATCGACCAGTGAGCTGTTAGAAGCGATTCGCACGGCTCACAACGGCGGATCGCCGATGTCGCCTGCCATTGCTCGTAAAGTCATCGAATCTCTGCAATTTCATACTGCATCAAAAAACCCGGAGTCCATCCTCAACGACCGCGAACGCGATGTGCTCGAACACCTTGCCGACGGCAAATCTTACTCTGCCATCGCGAAGGCAACGTTCCTTTCGGTGGACGGCGTCGGCTACCATATCCGCAACATTTATGAAAAGCTGCAGGTCAACTCCCGCGCCGAAGCTGTGAGCGTTGGATTGAAGAAACGCCTCATCCGTCTCTTCCGCTAATTTTTTCTCCATCCGTAACTTCCACATATCTCTGTAGTGCGATTCTTCCGTTGCAACGCTAAGTTACACGAGCAATTCACCGTGTATAACAACCGTTCCGTTTCTCCATGGTGAATGTCGCTTCACGATTTTCTTTCACTAATCGTTTACATCCATAACGGAGGTAGTATGAAACTTCTTGCTCTCTTTTTCGCATTGACAATTCTCATCTCTTCCTCGAAAGCCAAGGTGTGGGTTGTCAATAACGCCGGGCCGGGTGACTTTGCTTCGGCTCAAGCCGCGCACAATGCTGCTTCCACCGGCGATACACTCATGTTCGTTGGTTCTTCGGTTGGTTATGGAAATCTTGTGATGCGCAAACGACTTGTACTCATTGGCAACGGCTATTTCCATCTTGAGAATAACATCGCCGGATATCGTGAGGCAGCCAGGTTTGCGCGCATCACTCTTCAAGGAACATTAGACCATTGGGATCCGGCATACGATCAAAATAGCGGAGCTTCCGGATCGACTTTGGTCGGCATGTCTGCCGTCCACATAGATATTCTCGTGAATAATCTTACGATTGATCGCTGCCGCGTTGAGAGTTCTCTTTCGGGTTTAAACTACATTGCAGGGAATAGAAGTGGGATTGTGATAACAAGATCATACATAGGACAACTGACAGGCCTCACAAACTCTACCGTAACGAACTGTATTGTTGTGAGCGATTTGTACTCAGTTGTCAATTCGGTCGTGTCACATTGTGATCTTAGGATAGATCAAAATTTTGGTAATCGGCCTGGAGTAGATAATACCGTGTTTCGCAACAATATCATTTGGAGCGGCAGTCCTCAACTATGGACTAACAGCGATCCCAATAATGTTCGGAACAACGTGTGCTTATTTTCCGCCCCCGATCCAGACAACACCCAGCCCGATGTTCACAACGGAATCAACAACATTTTTGGGCAGAGCGTCCTTACGATCTATGGCCGCAATTCGTTTAATTATGACGGACGGTACTCCCTCGCTGGAGGATCGCCGGCTATTGGTGCAGGAGAGAATGGCTCAACCTGTGGGGCATTCGGTGGATCAAGCCGTTACATCCTTTCCGGCATTCCCCCCGTTCCGTTGATCTATGAACTCACCGTCCCGAATACACCTGTAACATCTCAATCGGGTCTTCCAGTTCAAATCAAAGTAAAAGTCCAGAACTGATAAGAATCAACAAGGGAGGGAGTTCAATCATGCGGAAACTGCAGAATATTGCGCTCACACTAGTGGCTGGTTTGGCAATTGCCAACAGCCAGACCATCACCTATGCAGAGTATTTCATTAACGCTGACCCGGGAATCGGCCAAGCCGCATCGCTTTCTGTTACACCCGGGGCAGATATAACAGTCAATACTACCATCGCCGTTGCTTCATTGCCTGATGGTGTTCATCGGCTTTTTGTTCGAGCGATGGATAATGGTGGGAAATGGACAACGTTGGGGACCAAACTCTTCTCCAAGCAGACGCCGATAACAATAGATTCCGCAACAGGTATCCAAGCGGTCGAGTATTTCTTTAACAACGACCCGGGGATTGGGAGCGCAATCCAACTTCCTTTTTCGCCTGCAGGCGATGTTCAACTTTCAGCAAACGTGAACATTGCAGGTCTTTCGGATAGGGTGCATCGGTTGTTTGTCCGGGGAAGGGACGACAACGACCGATGGTCAACGCTCTCTAACAGACTTTTTCTAAAGCATACTCCCGCCGCCATTGACTCCGCCCTCAATATTATTGCTGTGGAGTACTTTATTGACAACGACCCGGGGGTTGGGAGCGCAACACCGCTTCCATTCGCTTCGGCTGCAGATTTGCAGATAGCTGTTGGCATTGATATCACGAATCTTGCCGAAGGTGTTCACCGCCTTTTCGTTCGTGGTCGGGATGATAACGGTCGTTGGTCAACGCTCTCATCACGATTATTCTCGAAAGAATCAACCATCCCTCCTTCTGTTGCGAACGACATTGTTGCCGTGAACTACACGATTTCCGGCCCGAACAGTTCCACCGTGCGCGGGGTTTTGCCGGTTTCAGTTCCAGCATCCGATGTGACACTCTCTTCCAACATAAGTCTCGTTTCTCTCACGACAAATGGCGCCTACGATATTTCGTTTCAAGGGGTTGATAATCTTGGGCGATCATCCTTACCACTCGATACGAACTTTGTGCTCGGAAATCCGACGCCAAGCGACCTTTCGATACGAGAAATTCAAGAAGTTCCTCTTGATTCTCTCCTCCTCGCAAACTCACTCCAATCCTCAGACTCAACTCGATGGACTTTGCAGACTTCTCCTTATCTGTCTGATACCGTTCGAGTTGTGGGCGTGGTTATCATCCCCGCCAAGATAAATAACTACACTGCGTTTGGTTACAATCTGTTGATCGCAGATACATCGGCGCAGACTGCGGGAGGGAATTGGCGCGGATTATTCGTCAGAGCACCCATCGTTCTTGCGGGCGATACAGCCAACTACCAATGGATGTTGTCGTTTCAAGCAGGAGACCTTGTTCGGATTACCGGAAGGGTGGATGAGTTCCCAATCAACAGAATGAATAGCGCAACACAAATCGCTCCGCTTGCCAATGTTGCGGGAGTTGTTCTTGGGACGGCAAGTATTCCCTCAGCCGTGCAGAAGCAAGCTGGAGATTTCTATGTAGGTACGTTTCCAACTGGGAGTGTCCGGTACAGTACGGGAGAACCCTACGAACATAGTATCGTGCAGTTCAATAACTTGACGGTCGTTTCCCATTACGTGGTCGCCAGTGGAACCGTTAATCTTGTGGATGATGTCGGGAATATGATTACCACGTATGATGCGTCGAAGTGGTTCACGCTGCGGACATTCAAAGATCCAAATTCGACGTTCCGTCTCCCCGAAATTGGATCGAGGATCAACCTAGTCCGCGGCTGGCTGACAACGGCTGGTGGTGTAGAAAATGTCAGGGGGTATCGAATATCACCACAACTTCCTAGGGATTTCAATTTACCACCACCTGCTCCAACACTTGTTTCGCCACCGAGCAATACCACGCTCCAACAAACAACGATCAATCTTCTCTGGAGCCGTCCAGCGGGAGCATCATCGTACCGTTTACAGGTTGCGACCGATTCGACTTTTTCAGGAGGGTTCGTCGCTAACGATTCATCGCTCGTGGACACTGTGAGGACACTCTCCTCGTTGGCAAATGGAACATACTATTGGAGAGTTCGAGCGCAGAATGCAGATGGTCTTAGCGCGTCCACTCAAATAAGAAACTTCACCATTGGTCAGCCCTTAGCGAATAATTCTACCCGGTTTGATGGCTCAGGAGACCGCATCCGTGTGCTCGATACGACGCCGATCAATCCTGGAGCGAATCCCTCAGCCTACCGGATTACGGGAAGCGCTATCACACTGGAAGCGTGGGTGTATTTGATGGCCGTTCCGGGACCGAATAGCGGCATGTTCATCGCCGCCCGTCCGGGCAATAATAGCATCGGGAACGATCCGTGGCATAGCTACGCACTGGTGGTCAATAACTACGGTTCCGGAGAACCGAAGTTATCCTTCATGGTTGCAGGAGCAACGGCAGGCAGTGGCGTATATGCTATCGACAATCAAGTCGTGCAAACCGGACGGTGGTATCACGTGGCAGGCACCTATGACGGCTCCAATGTGCGAT
>JANONN010000378.1:0-8378 GCA_031420835.1 Ignavibacteriales bacterium
CTCCCCGCCGAAGGCGGGTGATGTGTTGGCTTCCTGTTCAACTTCTCGAATCTGCTTTAGGAGTTCTTGATGCCGAACAATGAATGGCATCGCGTCATCTCCACGTTGCTTTGCTTCTTTGAGACCTTTCTGATTCTGCTCGATATCGCGCGCGATCCGCTCTTTCCTTAGCCGCATCACCGCCGCTCTTGCGATTCCCCATGGGTCTGCTTCGTCAATCTCCACTTCCCACCCTTTACTCACCTCGTAACGGCTCATGACAATATCCGCGACCAGCATTTTGAGAGCAGGCGTGTCAAGAGAGTCAACGAAGGAGGCGACATCAAGCTGAGTTCCTTCTTGCAGCATATCGAAAATCCGCCCTACCAACTGCCGCATGTTGTCATCTGTGAAATCATCCATCATCACCGAGTCGAGTAGATACTTTACGATCTCCGGGCTTCCTTCGAGTAGGAGCTTTAATACGTCCCTTTGCGGTGCAGGGACACTTAACGACGCCATTTCCGGTTGCGGAGGGACTGGAATCTCTGCACTACTGCCATCAACTGAGCGTGAGAAACGCGGCACCGTCTTCCTTTCTTTGCCTATTGTATTCTCGAGTTCCCTGTAGAGAACGGATTCATAGAGATCGTATTTCTGTGCAATGTCTTTGACCCAAAAATTCCGCTTTAGTTCATCAGGTATTTTTGCAATTGATTGAATCACGGAACGCACGGCTCGTGCCTGGCCCTCCGGGCTTGTGAGAAGTCCCTCGCCCCTGAGCTTATCCATTTTGAAATCAATAAAAGAAACAGAGCGTGAGAGAAGCGCGTGGAATTCCTGCCGGCCATGAGCACGGACAAACGAATCCGGGTCCTCACCCTTGGGCAATTCAGCTACCCGAATATCGAAATCTTGCTCTAAAGCCAAATCAACGCCGCGTAATGTTGCGTTCGAGCCGGCGGAGTCTGCATCATAAACAAGGGTGAGGTTCTTAGTGTAACGTCCGAGCACCTGCAACTGTTCAGTCGTAAGAGCCGTTCCACTTGAGGCTACCACGTGTTGAACGCCAGCTTGAAAAAGAGAGATCAGGTCGGCATACCCTTCGACCATAAGGGCACGGTCTTCGGATCGAATCGCATCTTTGGAATGCGAAAGCCCATAGAGCGTTCTGCTTTTGTTGTAGATCGGCGTCTCGGGGGAATTGATATACTTCCCCTCAATCGGGTCATCCTCTCGAATTTTCCGTGCGCCGAATCCTATCACTCGGCCGGCGGTAGATAGAATCGGAAACATCGCACGTCCCCGAAAATAATCGTAGACAGCTCCATCATCCCTTTTCCTTACAAGTCCGGCGCGAAGAAGATGCTCATTGCTCGCACCTTGTTGTCTTGCATAGTTGAGGAAACCATCCCAACTGTTCAGTGAGTATCCCAGGCCAAATGTGCGGATGGTGTCGTCTGAAAAACCACGCTGGCGGAAATAATCGAGGCCGGTTTTTCCTTCGTTCGATAGAAGGACATCATGGAAGAAGAGACCTGCCATTCGAGTGGTGTTATAGAGTTGCTCGATTTCGCTGGTCTGGTCTGCCTGAACTGTGTCTGCAGAGAGAGTGATACCAACACGTTCCGCTAGCGTTCGAATTGATTCAAGGAAAGAGACTTTTTCTGTCTCCATGACAAAGGTGAATACATTTCCTCCTTTGCCACAACCGAAACAATAGTACATCTGCTTTTCGCGACTGACGCTGAAGGATGGTGTTTTCTCTTGATGGAAGGGGCAAAGCCCGATAAAGTTCTTGCCGCGTTTCCTTAATCGGACATGTGCACCAATGACATCCACGATGTCATTAGAGTTACGGACTTGGTCAATGGTTTCCGGAGCGATTCTCATTCTTTACGAATCTAACCAAATTCGCCTGCACAATCAATTGGCATACAACAAAAATCCCCCAGTCCGCCTCAGGCGGACCAGGGGATTTACAATAATGCAATCACCGCTTGTTTACTTCAACTGACCAATTGCCTCTTCCAATGCCTTGGCGAAATCTGCTGCCGCACTCCCGAAGACATTGATGCTGCGCCTGCTCAACTTCTTCGGATCTTCCTTTGACGGTTGGCTAAGCGTGATGGTCAAATACTTGGACTTGTTCTTCGCCTCCTTCACATCGAAAAAGTAGGTCATCTTTCCCGACTTGACCACTTTGGAAAATATTGAGTCAACCATAGGACTCCCCTTTCTGGTAGAAGTGATTGAATAGTGAATTGTGGAGCGATTGGAGATATTAGAGATTTTTCCTGTGTCTGTCAAGTCGAAATACATGGCCAATCGGTAGCAAAACAAAAGCCCCTTTCTGTGTATAGAAAGGGGCTTCGTGAGATCTGAACGTCCGCCTTAAGCGGACGCTCAAACTTCTTAGTACATGTCACCGCCCATACCACCAGGAGGCATCATGGGTGACTTATCTTTCTCTGGCTTCTCGACGACGACCGCTTCAGTAGTAAGGAGTAAGCTGGCAACACTCGCCGCGTTTTCCAGAGCGATTCGAGCAACCTTCGTCGGATCAATGACACCCGACTTGATGAGGTTCTCATATTGCTCAGTCTGTGCGTTGAAGCCAAAGTCGTCTTTTCCGTCTTTGACCTTGTTCACCACAACAGAACCTTCAAGGCCGGCGTTATTAACGATCTGGCGAATCGGCTCTTCGAGTGCGCGGCGGATGATCTCCACCCCGGTGCGCTGGTCTTCGTTCTCTGTCTTCGTCTCGTCAAGCTTCTTCAAGCAGCGCAGATATGCAACCCCGCCACCCGGAATGATCCCTTCCTCCACTGCAGCACGGGTTGCGTGCAAAGCGTCTTCGACACGAGCTTTCTTCTCTTTCATCTCAACTTCCGTCGAAGCGCCGATCTTGATCACCGCGACACCGCCGGAGAGTTTTGCAAGGCGCTCCTGCAGCTTCTCGCCGTCGTAGTCGGATGTGGTCTTTTCAATCTGCTGTTTGATCTCATTGATGCGCTTCTTGATCTCATCCTTCTTGCCTGCACCTTCCACAATTGTCGTGTTATCCTTGTCAATCGTGACGCGCTTGGCAGTGCCCATGTAAGAGAGTTGAGCATTGTCCAACTTGAAGCCTTTCTCCTCAGAGATGACTGTGCCACCGGTGAGGATTGCGATATCTTCAAGCATGGCTTTTCGACGATCACCGAAGCCAGGGGCCTTCACGGCGCAAACGCGAAGTGTTCCTCGCAATTTGTTGACCACGAGTGTCGCTAACGCCTCGCCTTCAACCTCTTCGGCTATGATGAGAATAGATCGGCTGGATTGTGCGGTTTTCTCGAGAATAGGGAGAAGATCCTTCATGGCGCTGATCTTCTTGTCATGAATAAGGATGTACGGATCCTCAAGCGCCGCTTCCATCGTCTCTGGATCTGTTACGAAATACGGCGAGAGGTAGCCACGATCAAATTGCATACCCTCGACAACTTCCAACGTTGTCTCCGTCCCTTTCGCTTCCTCAACGGTAATGACGCCGTCTTTCCCAACCTTCTCCATCGCATTTGCAATAAGCTCACCGATGCCCCTGTCGTTGTTGGCGGAAATCGATCCGACCTGCGCAATCTTCTCTTTGTCGTCACCGACCTGCCGGCTTATTTCCTTCAGCCCTTCAACGACTTTCTTCACGGCCAGATCAATGCCCCGCTTCAGATCCATGGGGTTGGCGCCTGCGGTCACGTTCTTCAGCCCTTCACGAACGATGGCTTGCGCCAGAATCGTCGCGGTCGTTGTTCCATCTCCAGCAACATCGGAGGTCTTGGAAGCAACTTCGCGAACCATCTGTGCGCCCATGTTCTCGATCGGGTCAGAAAGTTCGATTTCTTTTGCAACTGTCACGCCGTCTTTGGTTATGGTTGGCGCGCCAAATTTCTTGTCAATCACGACATTGCGACCCTTCGGACCGAGGGTCACTCTTACAGCATCTGCAAGTTGATCCACACCCCGCTTCAAAGCGGAACGCGCGGCAATATCAAACTGAATAAGCTTTGCTGCCATAGTAATTCTTTCCTTTCAAAGTTTTGTTCGATGAATCGCTTAGTCCCGCTTTGCGGGATTTGGCCAAATAGCGAAGATGTCACTTTCACGCATGATGAGGTATTCCTCACCATCAATGGTAACCTCCGTGCCGGAGTACTTGCCATAGAGCACGCGATCACCTTTTTTTACTTCCATCGGGACATGCTTCCCTTCCTCACTCACACGGCCAGGTCCGGCTGCAATGACATCGCCCCACACCGGCTTTTCCTTTGCGGTGTCAGGGACGATAATTCCGCCCTTCGTTTTCTCTTCGGCGACGGCGGGCTTCACGACAACGCGATCAGCCAATGGCTTTAGATTCATAGCGCTACCTCCTTTTAAGTAATTTATTGATAAAGAGTTACAAGATGTGATTAGTTCTTAGCACTCTACAGATTGAGTGCTAAGAATATACGCCTAAAGGGGTTGTTTGTCAAGGGGTTTTTCGGCCTTCTACAGGTTTTTCGGCCTTCCAGCGACGGATTCGACGAGGGGTGCAAAGAGATGTGCTAGACGTCCAAATCAAGACCGGGCAGTTGAGATGGCGCGTATGCTGTTGCTCCCGAGGCCGTACAAAAAGTGTACCCTAAACTAAAGCGAAGGCGTCACGAGGTTGCGAAAAGCTTCCACGATCATTTTCCATTGTTTCGCCGGGCAACGCCCAATCGTTGTGACAACATCAGATTGCCGGAGGGTTGCGATTCTATCCACTTTCACGACAGAGCTAACACGAAGTCCCATTTGAGAAAAATCGGGGTCGCTTGTAACAAGTATGACTTCCCGTTTCGTTGGAGAATCGGGAAGAACGGAACTGATGGCGCATACGACGAGATCGCGAAAACGATCATCGGTAACAGCAAGAACAGCGGCAGGCCGTAGTTTTGACAAGGCGGGGATCGTGAAGGGAAAGCTTATGAGAATGATATCACCCGGACTCATCTACTTCGCGTAGTCCTGGTATACATCTTCTCGCGGATCATTCCAGAAATCAAACGCCCGCTCAGAAATGCGCAGGTAAGCTAAGCGATCGAATTCCTCAGAAATCCTCGGCTCCAGAAGAATCTTCGACAGCAAATCTTCCCTATCCCGTTCGGATAACAACTGTATTTCTCTGTAAAGCTCTTGGATGGACATAAGCCTTTCTTCCTTGGTCACAGAAATCATAAGGAAATCTACCCCAAGAATCAACTACCGCAGCGCAGAACTGAAGGTCCCTTCCATGCAAGGCCAGCGATCACAACCACGTACTCGCCACGGGGGGGTTTTGATGAGAGCTCTTTTGCGACGGCGGATAAGGGACCGCGGACAATCTCTTCGAATTTTTTTGTCAGTTCACGAGCCACAACAACCTGCCGATCTCCAAAATGGGTGTGGATTTCCTGGAGTGTCTTGTTAATTCGGTGGGGGGACTCGTAGAGCACTATCGTCCGAAGCTCTTTGCTCAAGGCTTCTAGTTTCGTCCTGCGCCCCTTCTTCTGCGGAAGAAAGCCTTCGAAAACGAAACTACTGGTAGGAAGACCGCTTACAACAAGTGCGGAAATGAATGCGCTTGGACCCGGGATGGGGACAATGGGGATCGCGTTCTGAATAGCCAATTGAACGATCGCATGGGCAGGATCGGAAATACCGGGTGTGCCCGCATCTGAGACGATTGCTATAGATTCCCCACGCGTGAGCCGCTCGATGAGTTGTACTGCACGGAATCGCTCATTCCGGCTGAAATAACTTACCATCGCTTTCGAGATCCCATAGTGGTCAAGGAGGATCTTCGTTGTGCGAGTGTCTTCTGCGGCGATGAGGTCAACTGAAGAGAGAATTTTGACAGCACGGTAGGTAATGTCTTCGAGATTGCCGATGGGAGTTGCAACGATGTACAAAGTGCCTTTCAATTGCGGATTTCAGAATGCGGATTGTGAAATGGTGGTTTACAATTTTCTACTCTGGCGTTAGTCACTCTTAAAAATCATCATTCCGAAACCTACATTCCGCAATCATTAGATTCCCCAATCGCGCACGTAACGGAAATCTACGTTAAGCGTCCGCTGGGAGATCTTTGCTATGATCGGCGGTCGTCGCTTGAACTGGCTCTTTCTCACCATCGAGCGCACACGGGTAACGTCAGCAGGTTTGAATCCCAACTTCTTCAACTCGCCATCGTTCCGCCGCTCATCAATTATGAAATACAAGAGCCTGTCCAAATCACGATATGAAATTCCAAGTTCCCCCTCATCTGTTTGTCCAGCCCATAGATCGGCGGTCGGCTTCTTCTTCACAATCTTCTCGGGGACCTTCGTCGCTTCTGCGAGTTGCCATACTTGGGTCTTGTAGAGATCGCCAAGCGGATCGATTGCACAAGCCATGTCACCGTGCAATGTTCCGTAGCCAACAAGTAACTCCGTTTTGTTGCTCGTTCCAATAACGAGTGCTTTCTCCCGCGCTGAGATGTCATAGAGCACGACCATCCGCATTCGCGCCATGACGTTTCCACGACGCACCCTATCCGTCACTTTCCACGCATCGCAGTATGCATCCACCATCCCTGTAATATCAACCACTTCGCTTCGTATTTCGAGTTGCTTCACGACAAGATGCGCATCCTCCACACTCTCTTTGCTGCTCGATTTGTGCGGCATGATGACAGCAATCGTATGTTGAGCACCAAGCGCTTTTGCGGTTAAGAACGCTGAGACAGCAGAGTCAACTCCGCCTGAAACTCCCACAACGCCTTTCTGAAATCCGGCGTTCGTCGTTTGGTCGCGCACGAATTCGACCAACAGTTTTTCTACTGTCTCCGCATTCAGCCTTAAAATATCCTGGTGATCTTTGCCGACTATTTCCATTATTCTCCTTTACTCACCTGCCGCGATCTCCTCCAATGCTTTCTTGATGATGCTGAATCCTTCATCTACTTCTTCCTTTCGGATATTCAATGGCGGACGGAACCGGATTGAATGGTCACCACATCCTATGAGGATCAGCCCCTCTTCATATGCCTTCATTCTCAGTTGATCTCTGTTCTGGGCCGTATCAAGGTCGATGGCGCAGAACAATCCTCTGCCTCGTGCGTTCGATGCTAGTTGCGGGAACTCCTGCTCCAACTCTCCAAGTTTCTTCTGCAAATAATCTCCCACAACTCGAGCATTCTCTACCAGATTCTCCTCGTTGATGATCTCGAGGATCCTCGTAAAGCGAACCATATCCACAAGATTGCCGCCAAAGGTGGAATTGATTCTGCTTGGTTTATGGAACACATTTTCAAGGACATCGTCAATTCGTGTGCTACTGACGAATCCGCAGATGTGCGTCTTCTTACCGAATGCCATCAAATCTGGTTTCACGAGGTACTCATGCGACCACATCTTCCCTGTGATGCCGATACCCGTCTGGACTTCATCAAAGATGAGAAGAATGTCGTTCTCATCGCAGATCCTTCGAAGCTCAACGAAGAACTCCTTCCGGAAATGATTGTCTCCACCCTCTCCTTGGATCGGCTCGATAATAATTCCGGCAATGTCATCTGGATTGCTGATGATCGCCTGGTTGATTTGCCCCAACGCAATTGTCTCTTCCTTCTTCACCTGCTCCAGGTTCTTTTCATTCAAAGGGAATCGAATGACCGGATTGTGAATTCGGGGCCATTTGAATTTCGGGAAGTAATTCGTCTTGACCGGATCGGTATTCGTCAGCGAAAGTGTGTAACCGCTGCGTCCGTGAAATGCTCGTCTGAAATGTATGATTTGGCGTCCTCGCTCCTCCGTATAGCCTTTCACGAAGTTCTTTCTCACCTTCCAATCAAACGCCGTCTTCATTGCGTTCTCAACCGCGAGTGTGCCGCCATCCACAAAGAACGCGTACGGCAAGTAATCTGGCTGTGCGACGCGTGCGAACGTCTCGACGAACTCGGCCATTTCGACCGTGTAGGCATCGGAATTCGACGGCTTGTTAATTGCCGCCGCCGTCAATCGTTCAAGAAATTCTGGCGAAGTCGTCTTGGGATGATTCATCCCAACTGAACTGGATGCAAAGAACGTGAAGAAATCGAGATACCGCTTATTGTAACGTGAATCGAAAAGATAAGAACCTTGACTACGCTTCAGGTCAACGACCAGATCAAAGCCGTCCACAAGCATGTGCTTCGATAACGTGGCGTGAACCTCCGTCGGAAGGACGCGAATTGGTTTTGCAGTCGTCGGTTTCTCAGAAGACTTTTGGACTGACTGTTGATCGCCGTTTTTCGGAATTGCCAACTTCGGATCTATTTTTGTTTCATTGATCTTGTTTTGCATGGGCCACCTTTGAGTCTTTCTTGAGTTGTCGAGTTTTTTTAC
>JANONN010000379.1:0-3461 GCA_031420835.1 Ignavibacteriales bacterium
GACGGCGTACACAAGTCCGCGATTGAGCGCGATCTCAATGTCAAACGTTCTGTAGCGGACAACCGAGAGCGCCATCGTCAGCGGAATGAGCAACAGGAAGATCGTTGTGTACTCTTCCGGAATGAGTCCTGCAGGGCCAAACAACTGTGGAAGGACGATCAAGACGAGAAACGGCAACGGCCCCAGCGAAAGACCCCAAACGACCCACCGGATGCGACGACGCTCATTCTCCGTTTCGGCGTGTCGAAGCGAGTGCGCGACTGCGACGATCCCCAAAGCTCCATTCACCAGCACAAGAACATGAAAGATGTCGAACACACTCTGAAACGACGCGTATGAAGTGACCGACACATCATGAATAGCAGTGTGGTGAAAATACGTGAGGGGAAAAAAGAGAACTCCCGCCGGCAAGAACGCAGCAGCCCGTAGGACGAAAGCGGGAAGCTGCTTTGGACGTGGGAACACAAGCGTAAAATAGAAAATCCACGAAATGAGGCCTGAGTATGAAACAAAGAAGAGAACTCGTGAGATGTAGCTTTCGATCGAGTCAGGCGAGATCTTCCCCCATGTGATCATCACACCCATCGCAAACCACATCATCGCCCAGTGCAACGTGCGAGCAAGACGATCCTCAGGCCGATTCACCAGCACGAACACTCCAACGCCCCAAATAATGACGCCAACAAACAGTATGATGATGATGTTGCGGATCGGCGAGTCGTAGTACGGAATAAGCTCGATCGTTGCGCGTCGTACGTCAGTGTCGCGACGGTAGGTCAGGACAACGCGGTCGCCAATGGACGAAAGATCAGCGAGAAACTCCAGCGCCTCGGCAATCTCCAATCGTGTCACTGACCATTGAAGGATAACGTCTCCCTTTTGGATCCCGCCGGCAGCATCGACCTCAACGATGCGTTGAACGACAACTCCGTCCGGTCTAAGGCTTACATCGAATGGAACTCGCGGCTTTTCGAGGACGGTAGGAACGTGATAAACACAGATGAGAAGGAGAAGAAGATCAATACCCAATGCGCTGACGAGGTATGCTTTTGAGTGTGGCATTTGAGTGGTTGATCAAGTGTGCACCGCTATGGTAAGCAGTTCACGGGAGAGAAGCAAGATCATTTAGTTCTTGTTGGCTTACACAAGAAAACCAGCTATCTTAAGTGCCGAACTACGGAAGGTTAATGAAGAGATGAAACGGATATTGATTCTCTGCACGGGGAATTCGGCGAGGAGCCAAATCTCGGAAGGGCTCTTTCGCCATATTGGCGGGAAGGAATTTGACGTACACAGCGCGGGCACACATCCTGCCGGGATTGTTCACCCACTCGCCATCGCCACAATGAAAGAGCGCGGCATTGACATCAGTGGTCAATGGTCGAAGTCGCTGGATCGGTATGAGGGGCAAGAATTCGATTACGTCATTACGGTGTGCGACGAGGCGTATCAGGAGTGTCCGTTTTTCCCCGGAGCAAAGCACCAACTCCACTGGAGTACACCCGATCCGAGTTTTGTAGGAAGCACGGAAGAAGAGAGACGGAAAGCGTTCAGGAAGACGATTGCTTCACTTGAAGCGAGAATCAGAGAGCTTGTTTCGCAGATCAGAAATGAAAAAGCCGCCTCGTGATGAAGCGGCTTCTGCTTAACGAATGTTACGTACGAATCAAAAAAGAAGTAATGTCTTGCCCGAATGTTATTTGTTCTGTTGTCATGCCCGCATGCTGTAGGCGGGCATCTATTTCTCAGACCCCCGATTGAAGCATTCGGGGGTGACAGCTTTTTCCCTTGTCATGCTCGCATCCTGAGGAGAAAACCTTGTCAAGGTTCCCCCCGGCTAATCCCGGATAGCCTTGACAAGGTTCAAGGCGTTTGCTTTCTCACAAATTGATTACAGATGGTCGCTGCAGCACCGAGCTTCAGCACATCCCACCACGAAAAGATCAGAAATCCTGAACCGAGCGCCGTCATCCAATCCATCCCAGTGACAATCTTCAACTGAAGCGTTCCAAACGTAAAGATGATCAGAAGACCAATCGTCATAGCTGCAATCGTCCAGGCGAAGCCTTTTTGCTTTTCAACGACCCACCCAATCACCAGAGCGGCAATAGGGAAACTGAGCAGATAACCGCCAGTGGGCCCTAGAATTTTCATCAACCCAAACCCGGCCCCGGAGAAGACCGGCAATCCCGCCAATCCGATACCGAGATAAACGCCCATGCTGATCGCACCATTACGCGCGCCAAGCAGCGCCCCCGCAAGCAGGACAAAGAACGTCTGCATCGTGTATGGAACCGGCTGGTGCGGAATTTCTATCTGCGCGCCAATGGCTATTAAGAATGCAAACGTGATAATCCAAAACGCTTGGATTGCCAGAGTGCGACTGCGGATATTGAGTAACTCAGAAATCGTCACCGGGTTTGCTGCTGACATGCGGTTCTCCTAATCAAGGTCTGAAGTGATGGTTTGATGATACCAAAATATCACAACCTTGTCAAGGTTGGGGAGACTTTTCATTGGCCTAATTTTTCCCTTAATTGACACACCCATTATTAACCGGAGGATGCATGAAGCTCTTTGTCTCACTTCTCATTTTCTCATCAGCGGTCTGCTTCGCTCAACCTTCGCCGATCGTGTTCAAGGGCGGGACGTATGACCCTTCGATCCCCACTCCAGAATCTGTCATCGGCTACACAATAGGCGAGCGATACACCGACTACAGAAATCTTGAGCTGTACGCTGAACGACTCGCCGCTTCTTCCAATCGCATCCAACGAGTGATGTACGGAAACACGTATGAGATGCGGCCACTTCAAGTACTTATCATCAGCTCACCAGCGAATCTGGCTCGACTCGGAGAGATCAAAACTAACAATGCAATTCTCACAGACCCTCGTCTGAGCAAATCGAAATCTGAAATTGAAAACATCACCAACACGATGCCGGCTGTCGTTTGGCTTTCGTACGGAGTGCACGGGAACGAGTCGAGTTCACCCGAAGCCGCTCTTCTCACCGCCTATCAGCTCTGCGCGGGCACGGATGCGCGCACGTTGAACATTCTCGAGAACACGGTCGTCATTATAGACCCCGCCGTTAATCCCGACGGTCGCGAGCGTTTCGTTCAGTGGGCAAACTCCGTCATGGGCACAAAGCCGAATCTCGCGCCGGAAGCTCTTGAACACAGCGAACCGTGGCCGCGCGGTCGCACGAACCACTACTACTTTGACCTGAATCGCGATTGGGCGTGGATGACACAGAAGGAATCGCAGGAACGAATAAAACTGTATCGCCAATGGATGCCGCACGTTCATGTTGACTTCCACGAGATGGGATATCAAAGCTCGTACTTCTTTTTCCCGGCAGCAGTCCCAATCCACGCAGAATTTCCGCCGGAGGTGAAGAAGTGGGGACGCATCTTTGGCGCGGGGAATGCTGCAGCCTTCGATGAACTTGGCATTCAA
>JANONN010000380.1:0-1648 GCA_031420835.1 Ignavibacteriales bacterium
TTTAGAAACTTCTCCGTTGATTTGCGGAGGGCGATCTCTGGGTTGACGTGAACGAATCGCGCATAGTTGACGAGCGCAAAGAGGAGATCCCCGAATTCCGATTCAACCTCATTATGCTCCTGTTGTTCTTCGGCTTTTTGCATTTCCCTGATCTCTTCTTCTACTTTTTTCCACACATCAATCTTGTTGTCCCAATCAAAGCCTACCTTTGAGGCTTTTTCTTGCACACGATGGGCGCGAAGAAGCGCGGGAAGCTCTTTTGGGACTCCCTCGACAACAGATGATCTTCCTTCTTTGAGCTTGAGTTTTTCCCAGTTTGCTTTCACTTCTTTCGCGGTGCTGGCCTTAACTTTTCCAAATACGTGCGGGTGTCGGCGAACGAGCTTCTCACTGATCGCCTCGATCACATTCTTCAAGTCAAATCGGTGTTTCTCCTCAGCCATGACGGAGTGGAGCGCAACGTGCAAGAGCAAATCGCCGAGCTCGAGCTTCAGATCGTTCATGTTATTATGATCAATCGCTTCCACAACCTCATACGCTTCCTCAATGAGACTATGGCGAATAGACTCGTGGGTCTGTTCCCGATCCCACGGGCATTCCTTTCGTAGCCGCCGGACGATTGAAACAAACTCGGTGAATGTGGTTTCAATGTTGTTCTGTTGCACGTCGCCTCCAAGTTTCCAAAATCTTACAGAAATGTTGAAGGAGAATCAATTGCGTTCTTATGCATGGTTTCTCACTCCAATCTTTGGCGTTGTTTTTCTCTCGGTTTATCGATATTTTGGTGGTGTGAAGGGCTGTAGCTCCCGCCAGACGATGTAGCAAGCGGGCAAGCAGTCACGCTGAAAAGACGCTTTTCAAATTTTTTCATTTTTCATTTTGAATTTTGCATTGCTATCGGGGCTGTAGCTCAGTTGGGAGAGCGCTTCGTTCGCAACGAAGAGGTCGTCGGTTCGATCCCGATCAGCTCCACGAAGTTATATCGCAATTTATCGAAATTGTAGTGGAGTTAAGGGAAGGGGGCGGTTTCTGTTACAAATCCATTATCGCCACAGTGCTGTCAGTTGGTTACCTGGAGATTTCGTTTGTATTCACAATTGTTATCCGTTGAGGTCAAGTCCTGCGCAACAGAACCGTGCCCAACCCCGCCAGGTCCGGAAGGAAGCAACGGTCAGCACAAAGTTTTGTGTGACGCAGGGGAGCTTGGCCTCTTTTTGTTTCATGGGCAGCCAGTTTCCGGGGTGTAGCCTGTCATGGAAAGGAGTAGTTTGTTTCAAGTATTCAATGCCGCCGTGGGCAGTCGGTTTCAAACAAACACGTGTCTCTCACATGGTTTCACTAATTTTATTCACTTTAATATTTTCCGCCGGTCTTGCGCGTCGCCAACGTATCCACCCAAGAGAAGAACTCTCACTCAAGGGGTGTACGGTGTCGCAAGCACCGAACCGATCTGGATTCTTACGAACAGAATTGTCGTCCCTGCTCGGACTGCCTCCGCAGGCTATGGGACTTCTTCCGCTTCGGTTCGGCGCGCGACTTGCTCGGGCACTTGACCGTTGCCGAAAAGGAAGAGATCGCCGCGCTGTTGTCCAAGCAGGCCGCGCTGGTTGGATCCACCGCGGCCACGAGGGCGCAGATCGACGCGGAC
>JANONN010000381.1:0-10320 GCA_031420835.1 Ignavibacteriales bacterium
TTCATTTCTTATCGCAACGACCTACATCGTTACGGTTATGCTCACCACGTCGCTTATTGGCGGTTCGGTGATATTCGAAGAGTATTTGTTCATTGTCATTGTCACGCTGTTGGTTGCGGCTGCGTTCAATCCGTTACGCAATAGAATTCAAAAGGTGGTGGACGAGGCAATCTTCTCTGCTCGCGTGAATTTCAGAGACATCCTTCGATCACTCTCGGATCGCCTTCGTGCTGCTTTGAGTCCCGACGAAGTATTTCGAAACCTTGTGGATGGGCTGAGTCTACACACTGAGGCATCGTTTATCACCGCCTTTGTCAACACTCGCGGAACATTCCGGAGGACCGCCTCATGGGGTGATTCGCCGGCAAAGGAGTTCTTTCTTCCCAATTCTCTTTTGACGGGGTTGGCAAATGTGAAGGCACTTGCGCGCAACAACGCTGTAGCTGGCCGTCGCAATGATGAAAGTTTCGAGCATGAAGAGTGGTTGGGTCGAATCGGAGCGGACCTTGTCCTCCCTCTGCGCACAGAAGCAAAGGAGGTTCTCGGTATTGTTCTGGTCGGAGGCCCGTCGTCGGGGCAGCGGTTCGACGAAGATGAATTCGAGCTTCTCGTTGAGGTCTGTTCGATCGCTTCTGAGGTTCTGGAACGCCTGATCCTGCAAGAACGAATCTTTCTTGAGAACGAAGAGAAGAGGCGATTGGAGGAACTGGGTCAGCTCAAGACCTTCTTTGTCTCGAGCGTCTCGCATGAGTTACGCATGCCGCTCACATCAATCCGCATGTTCGCCGAAACGCTCCGTCGCCATCAAACGATCGGCAAGAAAAAGCAACGCGAGTATCTTGAGATCATTGAAGGTGAAAGTGAACGACTTGCCCGGCTCATAGAGAATGTGCTCGATTTCTCCAAGGTCGAAAGGGGTGTAAAGGAGTATAACTTTGCCGACACAAAACCCGGTATTGTTGCGCAAAAAGCGGTCAAGGCGATGAGTTATCAATTCGAGAATGCGCACGCCAAGCTGCGAGTCTCAACGCCCCGGAGGCTCCCGCGTATTCACGCGGATGCAGATGCAATAGAGGAAGTGCTCATCAATCTTCTTTCCAACGCTCTCAAATATTCTACGACGACCAAAGATGTGTCGCTCAAGGTTCGAAGCAATGGATCTCAAGTTCTTTTTGAAGTGAAAGACAAGGGAGTTGGGATTCCTGAGTCAGAGCATGGCAAGATCTTCGAAGCCTTCTATCGCGTTCGAGATGGGCAACTGGCGCAAGTCGGCGGCGCGGGACTTGGATTGGCGTTGGTGAAGCACATCGTCGAGGCTCACAGCGGCACGATCTCCTTCACGAGCACGGTAGGAAAAGGAAGCACGTTTACCATCTCGTTGCCGGTCAGCAAATGACAAAGACAATTCTTTTCGTCGAAGACGACAAAGCGATCCTAAAAGGGCTTGAAGATAACTTCAGCCGGGAAGGGTATCGTGTCCTGACCGAACGCGACGGGAAGAAGGGTCTCGCTACGGCGTTGAAGAAGCAGCCAGATCTTATTGTGCTCGATGTTATGCTGCCGACGATGGATGGCTTCCACATCTGTGCCGAGTTGAAGAAGCGCGGATTCGCTCATCCCATCTTCATGCTCACAGGAATGACGAATGAGAAGTCGCGAGTAGAGGGACTCCAGTACGGCGCCGACGATTACATTCAGAAACCTTTTAGTATTCAAGAATTGCTGCTGCGGGTCAAGAATGCGCTGACACGAACCGAGCAAGTGCTGGGGAAAGCAAAAGGGATGGATGAGGAACTTCGAAAGGCGCGTGAGATTCAGGTTGCGTCCCTTCCGAGGACTCCGCCGGCGTTGAAAGGGATAGACCTTTTTGGAATGATGATTCCCGCAACTCATGTCGGTGGGGATTATTTTGACTACCTGCCACTCGACGGTGGTAATCTCGCGATCATTATCGCAGACGTCTCCGGAAAGGGAATGCCCGCCGCGTTGCACGTCCAGAAAATGCAAGGCATTGCGCAGTCGTCTAAGTCCGTCATCAAGAGCCCCGCCGATCTCTTGATTCAACTCGAAGAGCATCTGGGCGCGACGATGGACCCCATGTCGTTCGTCACGGCGGTGGCAGCGGTCATTGACGTCCATGCAAAAACCTTAACTATTGCGAACGCCGGACATTTGCCAGTCCTTCATGTCCGCGGCAAGAAGGTAAAAGATCTCAAGCCGGAGGGCCTCTGGATCGGATCCCTCAGCATGCCGCAATTTCGGGCGGAGCTTGAAATACTTCAAGTTCCAATGAAAAAGGGGGATCGGTTCGTGTTCTTCACTGACGGTATCAACGAAAGCATGAATGAACGAGGAGAAGAATTTGGCATGGATCGGTTCAAGAAACTGCTTCTTCGGTCGTCGGGAAGTTCACAACAACTCTCAGAATCAATCCAGAAGCAATTGGAGCGGTTTGCAGCGGAGAGTGATCAGCATGATGACATCACGATCGTCACACTTCACATCAAGGGGTAACACATGAAACGTGTTCTTATCGTTGAAGATGACAAGGCCATCCTTCGGGGACTGACCGATAATCTCAAAAGCGAACACTACGTTGTCGGCTCTGCCACGGACGGCGAACGAGGATACGACATGGCGAAGAAAGAACAATGGGATATCATTATCCTCGATGTCATGCTGCCAAACATGGATGGCTTTGAGATTTGCCGGAGACTCCGTATGGACAAACTCCAAACTCCCATCCTCATGCTGACGGCGAAGGGGAAGGAAGTGGACAAAGTGCTGGGATTGGAGATTGGCGCTGACGATTACATGACAAAACCATTCAGCGTTCGTGAACTCCTTGCACGCGTCAAAGCTCTGCTGAGAAGGCAGAAAGAACCATCATTCGAAATAACAGACGCGACGTTCGGAGACATCTACATGAATTTCGAGACTCAAGAGGCAAGAAAAGGAAAAAAAGAACTTCAGTTAAGTGCTAAAGAATTTGCCGTTCTCCGCTATCTGTTGCAGCGGGAAGGCAAGGTCGTTTCCCGCCAGAAGCTCCTTGAAGAAGTGTGGGGGTTTGAAGTCACGCCCACCACACGCACCGTTGACAATTACATCCTCTCCCTCCGAAAGAAAATCGAATCAGATCCATCCAAACCGAAGCACCTTCTCACAGTTCACACTGCCGGGTATAAGTTTGTGAAGTAGCTTCCAAGTACTGGCAATCCGCTGGATTGATGGATGAGTGGATCATGGGTCGATCTCATTCATCCGACCTTCTGTTTCCTGCTGTTTTTCTCCTTCCATACCGTCTGACAATTCTTTGACAATCTCCTGATCGAACGATGACAACACTCTCGTCCTGATTGAGTAATTAGAATTGAAAACAGATGGAAGGAGCAAGTCATGAACAAGGTCTTCGATGTGCTGGAAGCGATCAATGAGCGAATCCGAAAGTACGTTTCTTGCGCTGGCTCATCGCCAACTTCGGTTCAACTCTCTCCATCTTCTTATCGCCGGCTTCTGGAAATCAACTCAGTAGATCAAGAGATCGGGGATCTTCTCATCGGCTGCATTCCGCTGCGATCAATTACGACAGCGTGGGGAAGTATCCGTGTGGTCATTGATGAAATGCTCGGCGACACTGATGTGGAGATTTCCTGAGAATGAAAGGACGGCAATGACAACGCTTCTATGGGTTTTACTTGGAGTGGTCATGATCGCCGCGGCCGGTGCCGTCATAACCTTCATCACCACTCTTAATGGCTACGGACGATCATGCAACAGGTAAAGAGTAAAAGGTAATAACACAACAACAAGCTCCTCAAATGGCATCCACTCATATCATTATCAATCCCGTCTCAGCAGGTGGACGGACGCAGAAGCGGCTCGACGAAATCCTCGATGCTGTCAAAGTCGAATTCGGCTTCGACTGGACACTTGATTTCACAAGATCGCCCGGTGAAGCAACCGCTCTCACGCAACAAGTGCTCCGAAGTGGCTGCAACCTCATCATTGCTGTCGGTGGTGATGGCACAATTCAGGAAGTTGTGAACGGCTTTTTTTCCAACGACCGTCTCGTTAATACAAAGGCCGAGCTTGCTGTCGTGAGCAGCGGAACGGGTCAGGGCTTTGCTCAGAGTCTCGGGCTGACAGGATCAATTGCGGAACAAGTGGCCGTGGCTGCGCGTGGGAAACGAAAACTTGTGGATGTAGGAAGAATCATTCAACGCAATGGCACTCACTCGGTTCGATATTTCGTGAATGAATGTCAACTCGGCATCGGTGGCGCTGTTGTGAAAACCGTGCAGCACAATCACAAGCTGTTTGGTGGGACGATCGCATTTGGGGCGGCGACATTCCAAACTGTTTTTCGTCATCAAAACCAATCTATGAGTCTTCGGCTTGATGGGGGAAGGATGGTATCAGGACGATATACGGGAGTCGTGATTGCCAATGGTGCGTTTACAGGTGGCGGAATGAACCTCGCTCCCGGGGCTGTCATGGATGATGGACGGTTTGATATCGTCATCATGAACGATCTCTCAATCCCTCAACGGCTTCTGAACTTACCAAAAATTTACAACGGCTCGCACGTGCGTTCAAGGCACTTCGAATGCTTTGTCACAAAGCGATTGTCAATCGAATCGGACGAGGAAGTGCTGATTGCAGCTGATGGTGAGCTGTTGGGGACAACTCCATGCGAGGTCGAGATACTCCAGCAGGTTCTTCCTGTACGGTGTAGTAAACATAAAGGAGTCCAAAACAATGTCACTGGTCTCTAGAATCCGAAAGTGGGAATTCCATGCACGCATTTTCATTTCGTTGGCAATCGTTCTTTTCGTTTGCCTACTCTCGTACGCCATCTTCCAGTATCCATTTTCTAATGCGGTTCTCATCGGGAAGTTGATTGGGCTGGGACGTGCCGCATCCGTGACAGCCGGCTTTCTATTTTCAGCTTTGATTATGATTGTCGCATCGTTGCTACGCATGTGGGCAGGGTCGCTGCTTAGCTCCCAGCGTGTCATGTCATTTCGGGTGCGGAGCGATGCGCTTATCATCCATGGCCCCTATTTGCTAGTGCGAAATCCGATCTACCTTTCCGATATCTCTGCAATGATCGCTTTCGCCCTCTGCTTACCTCCTGCCGGAATTCTGCTTCCTGCTCTTCTTCTGGCGCACTATTTCCAACTTGTCATGCACGAAGAAACTTCGCTGGGTACGCAATTCAGCAAAGAGTACTCGGAATATGCGTCGGTAACTCCACGACTTCTCCCGACATGGAAAAGTTGTCGGAAGTTTCTCAGCCAATGGGAACGTCCCAAGATTAATCGTGACGGCATCAGGAACAATGCCCTCTATCTGCTCTTCATCCCAGGATTTCTTGTTGCGTCAGTTACCGGGGTGTTCTTCCATGCTGTCTTGATCGGATTGCCTGCGGTGTTCGATTGGGCAGTGATCCACACGAGGAAGGGACTTCCATTACAGGTCACTTCGCAAAACAGAAATACGCATCGCCAGCGCAAAAAGAAAGTGTTTGAAGATATTCTCTACGCACAGTGTTGGGAAGATCCGAGTTTGGATCGCAACGCGATGAACATCCGAAAGGATGACGTGGTGTTTTCGATCACGTCGGGTGGTTGCAATACTTTGACTTTCTTACTTGATGACCCGAAGAAGGTCTATGCGCTCGATATGAATCCATACCAGAACTATCTCCTTGAGTTGAAGATCGCAGGTTTCAAATCACTCACGTACGATGAGTTGCTGGAATTCGTTGGCGTACGAGACTCAGCCCGAAGACCAGAACTGTACAGAACACTTCGCTCACAACTAAGCGACGTGTGCAGGGCATATTGGGACGGAGAGCAAGAGAAGATTGCCGGAGGGATCATTCACGCCGGCCGATTTGAAGACTACATGAAACTCCTGCGATCCTGGCTTTGGAGAACAATTGGTCGAGCAACAATCCAACAGTTCTTTGAATCCCACAGCCCATCATGGCGATTGAGGTTATACCACGAACGGTGGGAAGGTTTCTGGTGGTGGCTTTTCACGAGAGTGTTGCTAAGCCGTTGGGTCATGACGCTGTTATTTGACAAAGCGTTCTTCCAGTATCTCGATGCATCGTTCTCGTTCGGTGAGAACTTTGCAAAGAAAATACAATATGCACTCACCCAACTTCCGATGCGGGAAAACTACTTCATCTCCTATATCCTCCTTGGAACATACTATAGCGAGCAACACCTGCCTCCGTATCTACGACGCGAACACTTTGAGACGATTCGGCTTCGAGTCTCGCGCGTCGACATCATCACGAATAGTTGTGAGAAGTTCTTCGAGTCGCTGCCCGACAATACGATCTCGAAATTCAACTTCACAAACATCTTTGAGTGGATGTCTGGGAGCGCCTACGAGAAGCTGCTCCGTGACACCGTCCGAGTAGCAACGGATGGCGCTATCATGACCTACCGGAACTTGCTCGTTCACCGGGAACGTCCGGAGTCTCTTGCCAACTGGATCGTCCCAAACGGTGCTTTGGCGCGGTTGCTGCATGAGCAAGACTTGTCATTTATTTACGATAACTATGTTGTTGAACAGATTCAGAAGAGTGACGTGACATGGATTATTCGGTCAGAACAGTCGACACTCGATCAACGCTAAGGGATTTCCTTCGATTGCCATGGACGGTGTACGACGGGGATCAGAACTGGATTCCTCCGATCAATTCCGAAGTTCGGCGGACATTGGATCCACGGAAGAATCCGTATTTCGTTCACGGCTCGGTGCGACTTTTCGTTTGCTATGATGGGATGGAACCTGTTGCACGCGTCGCTATCATTATTAATCGGGATCACTGGCTGAGGTTTGGTGTCCGCTCGGCCTTCTTCGGGTTCTTTGAAAGCATAAATGATCAGGACGCGGTGTCTGCTCTCCTCAAACCTGTCTATGAGTACTGTGCGGTGAATGCAGTGCAGGTGTTAGAAGGTCCGTTCAACCCGAGTCACTATTCGGAGTTGGGGTTTCTCGTCAACAAGTTCAATTCATCGCCTGCGTTCTTTCAATCATATAATCCAAGCTACTATGTCGATCTTCTGCAATCAGCCGGGTTCTCGGTCGCCAAACGGATTCACACAAGGAAGAACGAGCGCATCCGTGATTACGTGAAGGAGCGTTACCCGGATGCACTCTCAGATCATTCCGAGTCTGGTGATTACGTGGTCCGGTCATTCCGAATGAATGACTTAGAGAACGAACTGGAAAAAGTTCGCTCGGTCTTCAACGATGCATTCTCGAACAACTGGCACTTCCTTCCGCTAAGCAAAGACGAGTATCTCTTCTCCGCAAAGTTCCTGAGTCTTGTAACTTATCCGCATCTGATCACAATTGTCGAGCGCAACGGTGAACCTGTCGGAGTGCTCGAATGTGTCCTGGATATTAATCCACTGTTGAAGCGACTCAATGGGAGTATCGGTCCCATCAAGTACTTGCACTACCAGCGAAACCGAAAAAAACTCCGAAACCTTATCGTGTATGCTGTCGGGATCAAGAAAGCGTATCAGCGTACTCGTGTGTACAAGCTCATGCTCGATTCACTATGTCGAATGGCAATTCAGTACGACACACTTGAAACGACCTGGGTGTCCGACGACAACATTCTCTCTATCAAAGCCGCTGAGCATTTTGGCCTGTTGCCGGATAAAGAGTTTGTGATCATGCAAAAGGAACTCTGAGGACGGGACTGCAAACAGGCAGCCTGACATTTTTTTGACAAGTCATCGACAGGCTTGTGACAACTGGAACGCTCGACAACAGTAATATGAGAAGAGAAAACAATGACAATGGCAAAACACATACAGACACTTGATGCGTGGGGTTTGCAGGCTGACCGGAATGGTCAGATAACAATGAAGGGTTTCCCGCTTTCTGATCTTGCACGTGATTTTGGGACTCCGTTGCACGTCGTCCATGAAGAGCGTCTTGAAGAGACTGCAAGGTCCTTCGTGTCAGTTGTTGGGCGCTCGTATCCGGGCATAGTCTCAGTGCACTATCCATTCAAGTGTAATGGGGTCCCGGTTATCGTGGAGGCAATGAAGCGCTCAGGTTTGAGAGCGGAGGTCATGACGGAATTTGAGTTGGAGCTAGCGCTACACCTTGGCTATGAAGGAGAGGAGATCATCGTCAACGGTCCGTGCAAGACGGAGAGATTCCTTCGACGCTGCCTTGAGGATAAGGTACGGTTCATTATCGTTGATTCGCTTGACGAGCTTCACGAGCTGGATCGGCTTACAAGGGAAACGAGTAGTGAAGCAAGTATCCTCCTTCGGATAAATCCCGATTATGTCCCGCGGGGAATGAATCACGGTTCAGCGACGGGAAGCCGAAAGGGATGTGCGTTTGGATTAGACCTCAAAGGGGAGGAGGTTGGTCCGGCTCTGCATTTCCTTTCGGCGCACCGGTTCTTGCGGTTCTTCGGTTTTCATTTTCACATCGGGACAGGAATTCGAGATCCGCGCGACTACTCAAATGCCCTGAAGTGCTTGCCTCGTTTGATTCGACTTGCCCGAGAAGCAAAGGTGAAGATCCGGATCGTTGATGTCGGCGGGGGATTTGCTTCGATGACGACGAAAGAACTCACCACGCGAGAGATGCTTGTGTATCAAGGACTGGGGCGATTGCCCGAGAGTCCAGAGGCTCACAAGGCGCCCGGTTTTGCCGACTTCGCGTCTGCGATCTCAGATGCCGTCGTTAAGCATTTCGGCGCACGTGAAGCGCCCGAGTTGATCTACGAACCGGGCAGATGTATCGTCAGTCCTAATCAACTCCTGCTTCTCACCGTCCACCGGATCAAGGAACGAGACGGAGTTGGCAAGTGGCTCATCACCGATGGTGGCCTCGGCACGGTGACACTTCCAACCTACTACGAGTACCACGAGGTCTTTCTTTGCAATGACGTTCTAAGACCACGAACAGAGAAAGTCCACATCATCGGCCCGGCATGCTTCGCCGGCGATATTGTGTATCGCAACAAGTGGATGCCCAAAGTGCGGACTGGTGAGGTGCTGGCGATCATGGATACGGGAGCGTATTTCGTGGCGCTTGAGTCCTCATTTGGATTTGCGCGACCTGCAATCGTTGGAGTGAATCATGACGGAGTTCGGTTGCTCAGAAGAAGAGAGACATATGAGGATTTGATTATGAGAGATAACATTAACCAAAAAGAGTTTGAGAGGAGGATATCATGAAATTCGCAATTGCAAAAGATGGTTGTGATCGAATGCGTGACACGATGGTGGATGAACTCATCAACGCCTTCTATCGTCACGGGCATCAACTCTCCACGGAGACAAACGGAATCAACTTTCTCCTGAACCTCACCGATATCGAGTCACCACGTGCCGGACGGCGGCGTTCTCAATCGGTGTTCATTATTTCTGTTGTCTCCGCCGATGAGCCGGTAGATGATATCCGGTCAACCTGCTACCGAACGTTAATTCGCACTCTCTCGAACCTGCTCATCTGTTTCGCAAAGAACGGCCATGATGACGGGAGACCCGAAGTGTACTTCACAACGCCCGAAGCTGGGTTCTATCATCTCCCATTCGATGCAGAAGACGTGTACCGTCGGATGTTGCCGATTGCCGCTGCGCATTATGCCATCGAGAACAGGCTTATCCCTGATCTGCCCGATAGATTGTGGAAGCCTTCTAATGTGGTTGAGTCAATCGCTCGGTACGGTAAGGAGCTTGATACGTTGGGAGTTCTTCCAACCCCATTCCCACTGCGAGAAATGTTGTCGGAAGATGATCTGCGACATCTCTACAAGATCTACGGAATCACAGGATTGAGCTACGGTAATCTCAGCGCGCGCGAGAGTGTCCCGGAACTCGGCGACACAACATTTTGGATGACCGGTCGCGGCATTGACAAGGCGAACATCTCGCGAGTTGGCAAAGATGTGTTGATGGTAAGGGGATTTGATTATGAACGGGGAGAAGCGCTTGTGAGCGTTCCGAATGAGTTTGATCCGACCGCGAGAGTTTCTGTTGATGCGGTAGAGCATGAACTGATCTATCGAACATTCCCGGAAACCGGCGCGATCATTCACGTGCATGCTTGGATGGAGAACATCCTTTGCACGCAACAGAACTATCCGTGCGGAACGCGCGAGCTTGCTGAAGAAGTCGTTGATCTACTCAGTCAGACCCCCAGCCCGTCCAGTGCAGTCGTTGGATTGAAGAATCATGGTTTGACGATCACAGGCCCGAGTCTGGATGAGATATTCGACCGCATAAGAGGGAAGCTCTTGACGGAAGTTCCGATGTTTGC
>JANONN010000382.1:0-3296 GCA_031420835.1 Ignavibacteriales bacterium
TCCTTGATCTCCTTCAATGTAAAATTATTCACGCGGCCATTTCCGGTTGTCGTGCGTTGGAGCGTCCGGTCGTGAAGTACGATCACCTGTTCGTCTTTCGAAAGCCGGACGTCCAGCTCGATCATGTCAATTCCATCACAATCCAGCGCAAGCTGAAAAGAGGCAAGTGTGTTCTCCGGAGCTTTGCCTGAAATGCCGCGGTGCGCAACAAGATACGGTGGATTTCCGGCTGCGGGTTTCGGCTGGAATGGCGCGAGCACTATGAGGTTTGCTTGCTATTGTTCAGAAGAAGATCGAGAATTGTCCTGTGGACGTGTGGAATATCCTGCATGCCATCAATCTGAACGAAACGGCCCGACTGCCGATAAAAATCTTTCAGTGGTTTTGTTTCCTTCAGATACACTTCAAGGCGATGGCGAACTGTTTCCGGCTTATCATCATCGCGTTGGAACAACTCGCCGCCACAGTATTCACACCGATTGCCGCCATTGGCAAGTTGATGAAGTGTGAAGATTCTCCCGCAGGTGCGGCACATGCGACGCTCGCTCAGACGACGGATGACTTCCTCGTGTTCAACCCGCAGACTGATTACGCGGTCGAGATGAATTCTCATCTCCTCAAACAATGCATCGAGCGCCTTCGCCTGCGCCACCGTTCGCGGAAACCCATCCAGGATGAAACCATTTCTTGCTTTAGGCGACGTGAGGACTTCGCGAATCAGCTCAATCATTACTTCATCAGGCACAAGATTGCCTACAACCACAAACTCTTTGGCTTTGACTCCAAGGGGAGTTTTGTCGGCAACTGCGGCGCGCAGCAAATCCCCCGTTGAAAAATGGGGAATACCGAATTCTTCACAAAGTAGTTTTGCTTGCGTTCCTTTACCTACTCCCGGTGGGCCGAACAGAACAAATCGCATAAATCCTCGTGGGTTGACATCGAAATCACATCACACCTTGTCAACGCAGTCTAAACTGGAATCTGAACTGAGACTCCAGATGGGCGAGTGTTACGGTTCGGAGCGCTTTTGCTTCGAGCAAGCTGCCCTTCCTCGTCGCTGAGAGCGAGTTGCCCGCAAGCAGCGGCAATATCCTCCCCAGCGCTACTTCGCACCATAACCGTAACGCGTGCCTCCCTGAGTTGTTGCACAAACGTGTCGATTCTTTCTCGTGGAGTTGGTCGCAACGTTGTGGCAATTCCGGATGGGTGTGTGAATTCGATGGAATGAAATGGAATGACGTTAACTTTGCATGGGATCCGCTTTGAAACGTTGACGAGTCGCCGAACATCCGCCAGCGTGTCGTTGAAACCGTCAAACAGGATGTACTCCAACGTCGGTCGGCGATGCGTTTTGCGATAGTAATACTCCAATGCATTCAGGAGCGTGGCCACATTGAACTTCTTGTTGATCGGCATGATGCGCGACCGCTTTTCATCATTCAATGAGTGGAGTGAGAGTGCGAGCTTCACCTTCCGATCCTCATCCGCCATTTGGCGAATGCGGTCTGCGTATCCGGCAGTTGAGATGGTAATATGTCTCGAGCCGATTGCGGGGCCTTTCTCTGCGTTCAGAATTTCAACGGACTTCATCACATTGTCATAGTTCAGCATCGGTTCACCCATTCCCATATAGACAATGTTGGTGATCCGTTTTGGACTCTGACGCTGTGACTGCAGGACTTGATCCACGATTTCACCCGTCGTGAGGTTACGAAAGAACCCCATCGTGCCCGTTGCACAGAATTTGCAGTCGAGTGGGCACCCGACCTGAGTGGAGATACAGAGCGTTAGTCTTTTCCCCGCTGTGGGTGAAGCTTCCTCCGCGGGAATGAGCACACTTTCGATGATAAGCCCATCCGAAAGGCGGAAGAGAAACTTCGTTGCTCCATCGAGGGCGGAAACCTGCTTTGTTACAACCTCGAGGTTCTGGACGGTTGCGGCCTGATCAAGCCTGCCCCGAAAGCTCTTGGAGAGGTTAGACATTTCATCGAACGACTGAGCACGCTTGTCATAAAGCCAGGAGAAAAGCTGAGTGGCCCGATATCGTTGCTCGTCAAGGGATTTGACGAAATCACAGAGTTCGGGAAGGGTGAGGCCTTTTAGGTTGGTTCTTTCTCGTGTCATTCGGCGGTCAATTTACTGAATAAAGGCGGGGAGAGCAAGGTGAAAGAAGGCCGCGAGGCTCTACCAAAAATAATGTGTCACTCCCGAATGTTTTGTCGGGAGTCCAAAACCGTTATTAGACACCGATTGAGACATTTCACGAAGTGATGGTGGCAAAGCCATTCCTTTGTAACTTCGCCACGGGTGCGACAATGTTTTCTTTTTTTGTACGCCCTCAACTCCAACAAGAATCTTTCTATGAACCTACGGCTTCTTCCCGAATTTGGATTGGGCCTTTCATTAGGTTATCAGCGATAACGTCTCCATAACATCCTCGGGGCAACTGTCGCGAAGTAAAAACCTTGCTTTACCCCACAAACAAAAACCCCTTCTCGGCTTTTTCCGAAAGGGGGTTTATACTAAAAATCTGGCATCGTCCTATTTACCCCGATATCTTCTATCGGGGCTCTCCCGAACCGTAGCCAGCAAATAGAAATAAGAAACCCCAGAGTGAAGATTCCACTCTGGGGTCTACAATAAAAATCTGGCATCGTCCTACTCTCCCATGCAGTTACCCGCATAGTACCATCGGCTCTGAGGGCCTTGACTTCTCTGTTCGGAATGGGAAGAGGTATGACACCCTCGATATAGATACCAGAAGAAAAAATCAATTGAGAAGTGTTATCACAACCATTCTTTTGGCGCTTCACCAAAACTTTGTTGATGCACCATCATCGGTTAGGATGATACAGTCTGCAGTCAACAAAATTAAATGGTTAAGTCGCACGACCTATTAGTACCGCTCGACTGCGCATATTGCTATGCTTCCATCTGCGGCCTATCAACCAAGTCATCTCCTTGGGGTCTTTAGTCTCCGCCGAAGCGGAGAGGGGAAACCTCATCTTGGGGCGGGTTTCGCACTTAGATGCTTTCAGTGCTTATCCCATCCGGACGTGGCTACCGAGCAATGCCACTGGCGTGACAGCTCGTACACCGTCGGTCCGTTCACTCTGGTCCTCTCGTACTAGGAGCGACACCCCTCAAGTTTCCTTCGCCCGCACAGGATAGGGACCGAACTGTCTCACGACGTTCTGAACCCAGTTCACGTACCGCTTTAATTGGCGAACAGCCAAACCCTTGGGACCTTCTCCAGCCCCAGGATGCGATGAACCGACATCGAGGTGCCAAACCTT
>JANONN010000383.1:0-1898 GCA_031420835.1 Ignavibacteriales bacterium
CACCCACCCGATTTCGTCGTAATCGTTTCCAATCCATGCGCCGCGGGTCCTGTTTCGGTCTTCCAAAGCATGTAGGAGAACAACAACCCGAAGAAAGAAAGTCCCGTGAAGAGCCACATGCCCGGAGCATATCCAGATGGATTTTCTGGACCAGCGAGAAAAGCATCATTGAGGAATCCGATCAGCAACGGGATCGCCGCCATTCCGACTTGCTGGCAGAGGGTCATGAGTGAGTACGCTGAACCGAGTCGGCGCTGCTCAACGATGTAGGCAACCGACGGCCACATCACCGCCGGAATGAGAGAGAATGAAATCCCAAGCAAACTCATAACAAGAAGTAGTGTGATCGGAAGAGCAAAACTGCCGTAGAATGGAAGCCAGAGAGCAATTTCGACGCCGGGTGGAAGATACGTTACAGCGAGAAACAGCGGCAGGAGGATGAGAGAGCCGACCATCATAAACAACGATCGTTTTCCAACGCGATCCACAAGCAAGCCGAACAACGGCGTTGCGATCATTGCCGATAATGGCAAAAAGCTGTTAAGCAGCCCTCCTATTTCGCGCGAAGTGCCGTGAGCTTCGATGAAGTATTTGATGGCAAACGCACGAAATGGAAAGATCGTTGAGTAGAACACAACACACAATCCGACGACATACCAGTACGACTTGCTGAATTTGTAGAGGCTCTTCAACTCTAACTTCTCGGTCTCGCCTTGTTCGCCTAAACTGTAATTCTTTTCAGCTCGATTCTCCAAGATCCAATAGAGGAATCCGCCGGCAACGCATAAGCTTGTGATGACTGTTGCAAGCCAGAGAGGATCCTGCCAGTTGGTGTACAACGGCCGTGCCCAGGCTGGGGACCAATCAGCCGAGACCGATCCAAATCGTGCGATCGTCAGATTCAACCCGAATGCAAAGCTCAACTCCTTCCCTTTGAACCACTTCGCAAGCGCGGTGGTCACTGCAACGATCAGCGGTTCAGCGCCAAGTCCGAGTAGAAATCGCCCCGTTAGCATGACGCCAAGGTTGGGCGAAGCTGCAGTTACCGCGGCTCCCACAAGACAAATCACCCCAAAGAAAAGCACCGATTTCTTCGTGCCGAAGCGATCAATAATGTACCCGCCGAACAAGAGGATAATGATTGCGGCAATGCTGTACACGGTATAAAGCAGTCCAAGTTCCTGATCGGTGAAACCGACTTGCTCCTTTAGTAGATCGAACACGGGCGCCATGGCATCGTAGGCATAGTAGTTGCCGAACATGGCGAGGCTGATAAAGATGAGCACGATCCAGCGATAGAGTCGCGGCGGCGCTGGCAGGAGAGTCTCAGAATTTTGAGCGATAGTTGTCACGATCAGATGTCCTTTATCGGTGAAGAGTGGGAAATGAAGGGGTCATTCGGCGCGTTGAGTGCTCATAGGATTCATTGAAGATGTGCGGTAGCAACGCAGTGGCACGCCGAGCTATAAACAATCAATTTCTTTTGCGAAGGCGTGCCATTGAGCGACCACGATATTTCTCTACAAACAAAGTGTCGTTGTCTTGGTTGTTATGCGAAGCCGCCCTTCCCTAGTGTGCTGTGTGCTGTCGGTGCTTTGTATCTTATGCAAGTGGCACGCCTGCGTTTTCCTGTCTGGTCAATGAAGTCGAAATCAATGGAGAAGTCCTTGACAGCAACCGTTTTCGTGCTTAACTCTTTTTGAAGAGCCGCCACCTTGCTGTTGAAGTCATCGAGAGCCTTTGTGTCAATTTCACCCAACCAATCTTTGTCGAAGATCAGAACGTAGACAGTGTCAAGTTTTGCTTTCAGGCTCTCGTTCATTGCAAAGACGTACGGCCCAATTCCTATTTGGAGTATCTTATCTGTCTTTGCCACGAGAATAATTCCGAGCCTGAAG
>JANONN010000384.1:0-4564 GCA_031420835.1 Ignavibacteriales bacterium
CGGAGCGTCTTCTTCGTCACTTTGCGAATGGTGCGCATGATCTCCTCATCGTTGCTCCCGCCGAGCTTGATCTTGAGAAGCGGATACTCTTCGGCTTCACGGACTTTCTTCTCGATCACGTCAGGCGTATCAATGCCGATCGTGAAAGAAGTCACAGGAGTACGATTCTTGTCCAATCCCCAATACTTGTAGAGCGGAACTCCAAGTTTCTTGCCGATCCAATCATGCAGTGCAATGTCCACGGCTGCTTTGGCTGATGTATTTCCCTCGGCAAGTCCGTTGACGTAGTCGAGAATGCTCTCGAGCTGAAACGGGTCGTCGAAACGGGAGAGATCTATGTTCGCGAGAAACGCCTTCACCGTTCCGATGTTCTCGCCATAACGCCCCGATGGAGAAGCCTCTCCAAATCCAACGATGCCGTCATGCTCAAGTTCCGTGATCACGATGGGACTGATGTCGCGCGAGCTTCGTGAAATGGTGAACGTATGTTTCAGCCGTAGATCAAACTGTGTGGAAGTCAGTTTCATACGTGGATCCTTTTTTCTTCGGTTCCGGCAAAGAGGGCTTCAGCAAACAATGCGGGTTCAAATGGTTGAAGGTCTTCAAGCTCTTCTCCGACGCCGATGTATTTGACCGGGACCTTCAACTCCCTGCTCACACCAAACACAACTCCCCCCTTCGCAGTCCCGTCAAGTTTCGAGATAACAAGTCCCGTGAGTGGGACGGCTTGAGTAAACTGCTTTGCCTGTTGCAGGGCATTCTGTCCTGTGCTTGCATCCAGCACGAGCAGCACTTCGTGGGGCGCGCCCGGCATCAACTTATCCATCACGCGACCGACTTTCTTCAGCTCCTCCATCAAGTTTGTTTTTGTGTGCAGCCGGCCGGCCGTGTCAATGATGACAATGTCAATCTTTCTTGCGATAGCTGAACTAAGCGTGTCGAACGCGACCGCAGCAGGGTCGGCGCCGTGACGCTGTTGGATGATCTGGACGTTCGCTCGCCGTGCCCAGATCTCGAGTTGTTCATTCGCAGCAGCTCTGAATGTATCTGCCGCGCCGATGAGAACGGAGTGCCCCGCATCGGCAAACCGAAAAGCAAGTTTCCCGATTGTCGTTGTCTTCCCCACTCCATTGACGCCAACAACCATGATCACGAACGGTCTGGGTGATGGAGGAAGAGAGAAATCCTTCACGCCTTGAGCGGAATCGAAACTGAGCAGTTTCGTCATCTCATCCTTGATCAGGTTCATTAGCTCATCGGATGATTCATAGCGGTCGGCTTTAGCGCGTCTCCTCAGATTCTCAAGAATCTCGTGCGTCGTTGAAGTCCCAACATCACTCGCGATGAGGATCTCTTCTAGCTCATTCAGGAACTCGTCATCAATGACGCTCCTTGCCACAATCAGTCGCTGCACTTTGCCGAAGAGAGATTCTCTTGTTCGGGCAAGCCCGGCAGTAAGTCGCCGAAGTGTGCTGCCAAATCCCATCGCCTTACGGTCTCCTTTCGACTGACCGCCCAATGAACAAGCGCTGTGTGTAAAGGACGAGCGATAACGTCATCATAAATATGCTCGCCCAAATGGCAACCCACTTGGCGGTTTCGACCTCTTCGAGGCGGAGCGTCGCAAGAAAGAGTGCGAGCGCGATAATCGTCACGGCAATTTTTCCCGGCCAATTCGATTGAACGATGATGTTATTCTTCCTTTTGATGTAAAGTCCTCCGAGAAGGATGAGAATATCGCGCATGACCATGAAGAGCAGAAACCACAACGGCAGGTCCGACTGCCACACGAGCATGACCGCGAGAAAGCCGACGCTGATCTTATCAGCGATCGGGTCCAGAATTTTTCCTAACTCCGATACTTGGTGGAGCCTACGTGCCACGAAGCCATCAAAAAAGTCTGTTGCGATACCAACCGCGACAATTCCTGCGGCCCACAAGCGATTGTTTTCGAAACTCCCCGTCAGGCAATACCAGAGCGGGATCACAAGCAAGATCCTGCTCACACTCAGGATTGTGGCAATTGTTGGTCGTTGCATTAGACCTCATGAGCGTCTTTGGAAGTCAAGCCTTCGATGGCAACCGGGTATTCTCCGCTAAAGCACGCAGTGCAGAAGCCAGCCCGACGGCTGTCTGGCGGGCTTTTTTCGGTCTCCGTCTTCGCTCCCTCGATAAGCTTGTCCAGGGAGAGGTAGGAAAGGCTGTCAACACCAAGTTCTTTTCGTATCTCTTCGATGTTTCCGTGAAAGCGATTTGCAATCAACTCGTTCTCGCTCGGGAAATCCATGCCGTAATAACATGGATGCTTGATTGGGGGCGACGTTACTCGAAAATGGATCTCTTTCGGCTCCGCTTCACGAACCAGTTTCACAAGCTGTTTCGATGTCGTCCCGCGAACAATAGAGTCATCAACGATCACCACGACACGATCCTTGAGAACTCCTTTGACGGTGTTGAATTTCATTTTCACCTTGATCTCGCGGCTGTTCTGGTCGGGCTGAATGAACGTTCTGCCAACGTAGTGGCTTCGGATCAATCCGATCTCAAGTTTCAAGTCGTTTCCCAGCTTATTGCTTTCCGACACAAAACCAAGCGTCGCCGTGTTGCTCGAATCTGGGACGTTGATCACCACCACCTTGTCGTCCTTGCCTGCTGTAACAGGGGACTCCTGTGCCAGCAACTTGCCGAGTTTGCGACGAATTCTATCAACACTCTCGCCATAGACTTTGCTGTCAGGCCTCGAAAAATAAACATACTCAAAGATGCAGTGATGTGTTTGCGATGATTTCTTTTCGACCCAGTGGCTGCTCAACTTCTTCTCCTCGTTAACATTGCCTTCGATAACGAGAATCTCTCCTGGAAGGATATCGCGCACGTACTCTGCCCCAATAATGTCAAACGCGCAAGTTTCCGACGCAACAACGTACGCATCTTCAATCTTGCCGAGGGCGAGCGGTCGAAACCCATGTGGATCGCGTGCTGCGATGAGTCGCTGATCTGTTAGGATCACCAGTGAATATGCGCCTTCAACGAGATTGAGTGCTTCCTTGATCTGTAGAACCTGATCGGTGTGTTTGCTTCTCGCGGCGAGATGGAGAATGATTTCGCTGTCGGATGTTGATTGAAAGATGGTACCTTCTTCTTCCAGCTTGGAGCGAAGCGCGTGGAAATTCGTAAGATTGCCGTTGTGCGATAATGCCAAATTGCCGCTCTTGTAATAGACAATGAAGGGTTGAATGTTGGTCTTGTTCTCAGACGAACCGGTGGTGGAGTAGCGATTGTGACCGATTGCGGAGGAACCGCGGAGAATTTCGGTGAGGATCTTCCCGTCCCTGAAGACGTCATTGACGAGTCCGGCAGCTTTGTGGACGTTGAAGTGCCACTTTTTCTTCTCGGCAAGGAACTCGCTCGTCACAATGCCCGACGCCTCTTGTCCGCGATGCTGCAGGGCGTGTAACCCGTAGTATGTCATCACGGCAGCCTGTGGATGGCCATAGATGCCGAAGACACCGCAGTGGCAACGAGGCTTCCCTTCCATGTGATCTGACTGGGTCACAGGCAACAACTTAAGAAAAAAATGACCGGATTACAACATGACCAAGCCAAGCCATTGCGGAGTGCGGAATGCGGAATGTGGAGTGCGGAATGGGGACGGGGATTGAGGATTGCGGAGTGCGGAATGACGATTGGCAATTGGTGATTAACGATTAACTATTAACGATTAACGTTCAAATGCGGAATGCGGAATGGGGTTTCACGGAATTACCGTCTGTGTTCTATCAAAAATGTTCAACCAGACAGTACGCTTAGGAGTTGCGTTCATTCTATGTCTTCGCTCGAGACCTCAGGACTTGTTGTAATTCATCGAGCACAAGATCACACTGTTCATCCGTCACGATATATGGTGGGAGAAACCGCAGGACCTTTGTGTTGGTGCAATTCACCAGAATTCCGCGGGCTTGTAATTCATCAGCGAACGGTTGCGCATCAACGGTAAGTTCGATGCCGAGCATACACCCCATTCCACGTACGTCTTTGACAAGCTGGCCGAACTCCGCCTTAAGTTTTCGGAATCCACCAAGGAGATACTCACCAATTTCGCCCGCACGTTTCATCAAACCGCCATCTACAATTTCGTTGATCACCGCAAGGCCGGCGGCACATGCGACGGGGTTCCCACCAAATGTCGTCCCGTGGACGCCATAGGTGAATACGTCCGTGACGCGCTCGTTCCCGAGAAACGCTCCAAGTGGAAGCCCACCCCCGAGCGCCTTTGCGACACAAACAATATCAGGACGAATCCCAAAATGTTCAAAGCTGAAGAACTTCCCGGTGCGTCCCATCCCACATTGAATAGCATCTGCAATGATGAGGAATCCGTATTGATCCCGGAGAGCTTTTAGCTCTTCCACAAATTCGCGCGACACAGGATTTACTCCACCTTCCCCTTGAATAAACTCTAACACAACGCCGAGCGTCTCCTCATTGACTTTCTCCCTAAGTTCAACCGCACTGTTGAATGTAATGTGATACACATGCTCAAGGAACGGCTCGTAGTCCTGTC
>JANONN010000385.1:0-5005 GCA_031420835.1 Ignavibacteriales bacterium
CGGTCGCGCTTACCATGGTACCATCGAATGGATGTAAGTCTTACGTATCGTTTCAAGTTTCCGAATCTGAAAGGGAGTGTCGGGCTTCATGTCGTGAATGTGTATGATCGAAAGAACATTTTCTATTTCGATCGTTCCACTGGTCGTCGCGTGAATACCTTGCCGTTCTTCCCATCAGCAGCAATAAGCATTGAGATGTAGTAGTTGATATGACACTCCACATGAAAAGCATACTTTTTTCAGTTGTCTTTGGTATCGTTGTGGTCGGATGTGATAGCTCTTTCAGTCCGAAAGGACCGCACGAACCGAAGGTAACGGTATATTCCATTCTCTCGCCCAATGACAACAGACAATTCGTTCGACTCGGACTTACATACGATGTTGAGGGTCTTGATCCCGCATCTCATTCAGTAGAGGAGTATATCCAAGGGGCCACAGTGTCCATCATCCAAGGGGGCAAGACGTATTTGTTTCGTGACACGTTGATTCAACGCAAAGATTCCAGTCGGTACAGTACCCCAATCCGCGCATATGTAGCTCAACCGTTTCAGATCGTTCCCGGGAGTAAAGCCCAGCTTTCTGTGGTGACTCCTTCGTTTGGTACATTGACTGCGGAGACTGCCGTGCCTGCCAGCGGTAGGGTTCGAGTTACCAATGCGTTTGTGCTTCAACAGCCATCAAGTTTCGAATCAAAGATCATTGTGCTTATCGATATTAGCGCTCAGGCGCGTGGTTATCTTCTCCGGCATTATATCGTCTTTGAAGTGTTCAAGAACGGATCGTGGATACCAGAGCGGAGGGAATTCCCCGTGTCTGTGATCTTATCTGGTGGGACCAATGTGGATGTCATGGTCTATCCAAAATTGGAACGACGATCTTCCGAAGCGTACCTGCAGAATTTCGAAACAGAAACGGTCGTCATTGATCAACTGGGATATCAGATGCTCCTTGAATCCATTTTCAGCGACTATGGGAGCGGCAATCTCAAATTCAGGTATGTGTTATTCGAATTGAATCAAGTTGACCCGCATTTGTACTCATACTACAATATTGCCAACGGCTTCCAAGACGAATTCTCCATCCGCACCGATCTTCCCGATTATTCCAACATCCGTGGCGGCGTTGGGGTCTTCGGTTCATTCATGGTGGACACGTCCATCGTTCGGTTGTTAGAAAGGTTCTGAGGGCCATTCTTGAATCTCGCACGAAAAATATTTATGTTGCCGCCGGTTTGTTAAGGACATGAAGCTTTTTTCGATCTTTGGCACAAAACATCTTGAACCTGCATGGTCGTTTTCCGCTGATGGAGTTCTGTGGCGAACGCTCTTCTCGTCAACCGGACGCATCGTGGGAGAGTGCCGCAATCAGGAGCAGAAGCAGGCGAGCTTCTTTTGCCTCAATGAAGAATCCGGCCTTCTGCTCTGGCGTGATCTTCGACTTGATGAGGCTTGGTGGGTAGGGATGGAGGCCGTTCATGGTCGGTTCTTGATCCTGCACGAGTTTGCGAACCCGTCCATGCCGGAACATCGTGGCATCCACGTCGTTGATCTTGATTCTGGGGGTGTCATCTGGCGGCGTCCGGAGATGACCTTTTGGTTCGCATATCGGGATCGGGTGTATGCGTATGAGCAGAGGTTCGAGAAGCGCATCGGGCACGCTTTTGATCTTGAAAAGGGTGAAATCATTGAAACATACGAAGAGGGTTTGGATCAACTTTTCCCCCTCCGCCAACTTGCCGTAGCGGAAAGTGAAGGTGACGAAATGCTCTTTCCAGAAGTTGCCGGGGAAGAAGAAACGAACACACGCGTTCTGAAAATCATCAAGGAAGAAACAAAAGGGGAGTACGTTGTGGGATCTGTGGAATACATTGAGCATCGCAATGTGCTCATCTTCAACTACCACAAGGCGGCGAAAGGATCTTCCGCCGAAGCCCCACGCCTGGAGAATCACCTTTGTGTGTTTGACATGAGCAGAGGGACTCGACTTTATACCGAGGTACTGTTTGCAGGGGGAACGGCGCCAGTACCCGATTCCTTCTTCGTGAAGAATGAATCACTCTACTTTGTGAAAAACCAGAACACACTTGTTTCCCTGCGACCGTGGAAATCATAACCGAGCATCTTTCTCTCTCTACAAAAGGGAATGCCGACATTGTTGATGTCACAGATCGGGTCGCGGCGTTCGTGTCGAAACATGAGGTTAATTCGGGCAACGTGACAATCTTCGTCTCCGGCTCCACTGCGGGGATCACTACGACAGAGTATGAACCGGGATTACGCAAGGACATTCCCGCAGCCTTTGAGCGGATCGCTCCGACTTCGGCACGCTACCACCACGACGAGGCTTGGCACGATGGGAACGGCCATTCTCATGTTCGAGCGGCGCTGCTGGGGCCTTCGTTAACTATTCCCTTTGTGAACGGCAAACTAACGTTAGGAACCTGGCAACAGATTGTTCTGATAGATTTTGACAACCGGGCGCGCACCAGAGATCTCACCATCCAAATCATAGGCCAATGAAAAATAACTACTCAGCGTCTTCACGAAAAGGAGTGTGGTTTTAATATCTTGGTGAAGACCCCCTGCCCGCCCGCCTGTTGCGTTCGGGCGGGTAGTCCCCCTAAGAGGGGGACGGTTTTCATTTTCAGTTTTGAACTGAGGAAAGAAAATCCTCTCCCCTCGTAGGGGAGAGTTAGAGTGGGGTCTCATGGAATTACCGTCTGTGTCCTATCAAAAGCGTTCAACCAAACAGTACTCTGAGGCCAATGAAAACATATCAGATCAAACACGTCAACGCATTTACGTCGGACCTTTTTTCTGGGAACCCCGCAGGCGTCGTTCTCGATGCCCAGGGACTCAGCGATCAAAAAATGCAGATGATCGCACAACAACTAAATCTCTCCGAGACCGCTTTTATTCTTCCGGCAACGGGAAAGGCCGACCTGCAAATCCGATGGTTCACACCGACAACGGAAGTGCCGCTCTGCGGTCATGCCACGATCGGAAGTTTCCATGCTCTCGCAGAAGAAGGAATGCACGGGATGAAAAAGACCGGGCGATATACGTTTGATGTCCAAACTCGGCGGGGGATATTGCCTGTAGTCGTGGAAAAGAAATACTCCGGCACTATCATCGAATTTGGCATGCCGACGCCACGGTTCGTGCAGAAGAAAGTCTCGCCAAAACTTCTGCAAGCGTTGACGCTCCGTTCTAGCGATATTGACGCGCGCTTTCCCGTCGTCGCAGAGAGCTATCTGTATGTCCCTGTGCGGAAACTTTCGACTCTGCATCGTCTTCAACCGAACGACACGGAGCTTAGGGCGATTTCAAGAGCCTTCAAAGTATTCGGTATATGTGTGTTGACTCTGGAGACCGTCGAAGAAAGCTCTGCGATTCACTCACGATTCTTTGGCCCCGCGGTCGGAATCCACGAGGATCCTGTCACGGGTTCAGCAAACGGTCCTCTTGGATTGTACCTTTACAAGTACGTTCTCCCGAAAGGCGTTCCCGTGCCATTGTTATGGCTTGAAGATGGGAGAATCGAATTTATCGGCGAGCAGGGAGATGTCATGGGAAGGAAGGGGCGCGTTAAGATCAGACTGCAAGCCAAGAAGGACGAATTCATCAGCGTCGCGGGAGAGGCCATAACGTTCATGAACTCCACGCTGGAATGCTAATGTCAATCGACTCTCTATGACCCTACAGAATATCATCTTTGCTCTTGTCTTACTGATCTCGTTCAGTTTCTTCGCTTACAGCGTTCGTAATCTGATCCGACTCCTGATGCTCGGAAAACCGGACGACAGATTCGATCGCCCTTGGGAACGAATCAAGAAAACGCTTCTCATCGCCATTGGCCAATCGAAGCTGCTGCGCGAACCGGTCGCCGGATTCATGCACGCCTTCATTTTCTGGGGATTCATCGTGCTTCTTTCGGCTGTGATGGAGTCGTTTGGGGAAGGACTCATTCCGGAATTCTCTCTCGTGTGGATTCTTCCAGTAAGACTGTACGAGGGAGTACTCTTCTTTCAAGACTTGTTCGCCGGGTTAGTGATACTCTCCGTGTTCGTTGCACTCTACCGCAGGTATGTCATTCGCCCAAAGCGATTAGAAGTTGATCTTCATGGCAAGATCGACGCGACTGGAATTCTCGTCGCGATTTTCTTGATCATGGTGACGATGCTTGGACAGAACGCAACGCGAATGGTTCTTCATGATCCTGAGCTTGCTGGCGTTCGCTTCCTTTCAGCATTCATGATGCCGTTGTTCGCGGGGATGGAATCGGCGAAGGTAGTAGAATTGTGGTTCGGTCTCTTCTGGTGGGCGCATATTCTCCTTGTTCTCGCTTTCCTCAACTATCTGCCGTATTCAAAACATCTTCACATCCTCACATCTGTCCCCAATGTCTATTTCAGTTCACTCAAGCCACGCGGCGCTTTGACTCCCATCAATCTTGAAGCGGAGAATGTAGAGAAGTTCGGCGCTTCCGATGTCGAGGACTTGACGTGGAAGCAATTGTTGGATGGATACACATGCACCGAGTGTGGACGATGTACAGCCGTGTGCCCCGCAAACATAACGGGAAAGATTCTCGATCCACGAAAGATCATCGTTGACATTCGTCGGCGGACAATGGAGAAAGGTCCTCTGGTGCTTGCGGGCGATGGAGCAACAGTGGAAGTGGCTGAAGGAGAGACGAGTCCGCTTGAGAAGACACTGGTCCATGATTACATCACGGCTGATGAGCTTTTCGCTTGCACGACATGTATGGCGTGTGTTCAAGAGTGTCCCGTCAACATCGAGCATGTGGATGCTATTGTTGATATGCGTCGCTCGCTTGTGTTAATGGAATCGAACTTCCCGCAAGAAGTGCAGACCGTGTTTCGTAATATGGAGAACAACTTCTCTCCGTGGGCGTTTAGTCACGCAAGCCGTGCTGAATGGGCGGAAGGAATGAGCATACCAACACTCGCCCAGCAACCCGATGCGGAAGTGCTATTCTGGGT
>JANONN010000386.1:0-2887 GCA_031420835.1 Ignavibacteriales bacterium
CTGATCTTATAGCGAACCTGGCAAATGTTACAGCAGTTCTAAAGATGTCGTTCACGCATGTGTCTTGGGTAGGGTTTTATTTGGCAAAAGGAGAAGAACTTGTTCTCGGACCGTTCCAAGGAAAACCAGCGTGCGTTAGGATTGCCATGGGCAAAGGCGTGTGCGGAACCGCGGCAAAGACAAACGAGACTATTATTGTTCCCAATGTACACGAGTTTCCGGGCCACATCTTCTGCGACCCCGACTCTAAATCGGAAATCGTTGTTCCGATCGAGCGCAATGGGAAGGTTCTTGCCGTCCTTGACCTCGACAGCAATCAACTGAATATGTTTGATGAGTTAGATGAGTTGAACCTACAGCGAATCGTCGCATTACTCATTCCGTGCTTTTGAGAATCTGTGGACAAGTTGGCTGAAGGCCGAGCATCGACATCAAAGAAGATCGTGAAGAGGAATGCAAGATGCGGGATAGCCAATTCCTCTAAACACTGATACACGACGCTTGTTGTTCTGTTAATGGCTAATGCATTAGGTTATTTGTGAATAAGTGGCAATAGTTGTATCTTTACAGCAGCTACAAGGGGGTGACTTGGCTTCGACGGGGATGAGGAAGCTCAAGACTGCATACCGTGGTCTCCGTGTCCACGCTAAACAAGCGGTAAACCAATAAGTGCCAACAACAACTACGCACTGGCTGCTTAATTAATTAAGCCGCCCGTTCTTTATGCTCCACGCCCATCGGGGGCATATTGAACGTCGCTTTAGATGGGATAGTTGCTGCTTGTTCGAAGGGGGCAGCGATGAATCCGCCAAAAGCGGACACCCTTCGATAGTGAATGCTCAATCCAGCTTGCCGGTGTTGACTTTCGCGAATCCCAAAGACAAGCTATGTATGTAGACGTTTTGAGTATCTTCTCTTCGGACCGGGGTTCGACTCCCCGCACCTCCACAGAGCCAGGAGCCTTCGCCGAAAAGCGGTGAGGGCTTTTTTATTTGGCCTCGATTGCTTCTATTGAAATATCTCCATCATGTTCTTATCATACTCTTATTCTATTTGAGATGAGAATTTCTTTCACCAAAATGTCGGGCGCGGGCAACGATTTCGTTGTTATTGACAACCGCTCACAGAAGATCCACGATAGAGCGAGGGCAGCTCAGTTACTTTGTGACCGTCGATGGGGGGTAGGTGCCGATGGACTGCTTCTTTTGGAGAATAGTGAAAAAGCTTCTTACAGAATGATGTATTACAACGCCGACGGCAGCTATGGCGGAATGTGTGGCAACGGCGGGCGATGTGTCGCTGCCTTTGCACATAAACTTGACATCGCGCCATCTGATCATTCGTAAGAGGCACTCGACTTTCTTTACAGTGCAAACGTCAGTGACAATTCTGTGGCACTCAGCATGAAGAATCCAAAATCGATTCAACTAAATATGGCACTGACACACAACAAGCGACGGATCAAATGCCATTTTGTTGACACAGGAGCACCACACGTAGTTGTATTCTTGGAGGATCTTCGCGGACCCATGGATCTGAATCAAGTTAACGTCCATGGTTTAGGAAAATGGTTACGGTATCATAGGCGATTCAGACCAGAAGGAGTAAATGTAAATGTCGTTGAGACTCACAGTGATAACTCTTTAAGAATACGCACATATGAGCGGGGTGTTGAGGATGAAACTTTAGCATGTGGGACAGGCTCAATAGCTGCTGCAGTCATTGCATCACGCGTGCGTGGCCTTGAGTCACCAATACGAATTGTCCCAAAGAGCGGGCACGAACTTTTGGTTCTCTTCAAGAGACGCGGAGCACACTTCAGTGATATCATCCTTGTAGGTCCTACAGCAGTTACATTTGAAGGGAGTATTGAAGCGAACATATGAGCCTCTTCAGATTCATTGTGAATCCAACCGCGGGGCGAGGACGGGTTGCGAAAGTGCTTGGCGAACTTCGAGAAGAAATTCTAACGGCTCAGCTTCAGCATACAGTGGAGATTACCAGAGGTCCAGGAGACGCCCGCTTGCTCGCCGCACGCGCTTCAAAGGACGACATTGTTGTTGCTGTCGGAGGAGATGGAACCGTGAACGAAGCAGTCAATGGCGTCGTTGAATCGAAGGCAACGCTGGCAACAATCGCGCTTGGCTCGGGGAATGATTTTGCCCGAATGCTCCGCGTCCGGCCCGGTATCAATGGACTGCGGGAGTATCTTACGCAAGGACTACGCAGGCAGATAGACTTGGGCTGGATCGAATTCGTGAGGAAAGACGGCAGCAAGTCGAGCCGGTACTTCGCGAACGGACTGGGAATCGGATTTGACGCTCAGGTTTCGATTCAAAGCGGGCGAATTAAGTATTTGAGAGGTCTTCCATTATACCTTCTGGCATTGCTTCGCACTTTGCCGAGGTATAGCGCTGGCAAGTTTCATGTCGAAATTGATGGCCAGATTGATGAACGAATGTGCTTTCTGATTTACATCGGAAACGGCGCCTACGAAGGTGGCGGATTCAAACTCACACCGGATGCAAGCATCAACGATGGCTTGTTGGATGTATGCATGATAGATCCGGTGTCGATCACACGAGCGCTGAGAGTCTTACCGGGCGCGATAAAAGGATTGCACGTAAGACAACCGGAGGTAAGTTTATGGAAAGGCACGCGAATCGTGGTAACGGGATATTCACCATTTCCGGCACACGTTGATGGCGAAATAATCGGGGATGATTTGGTTTCACTTAGCGTGGCTATGATACCTGGAAGATTGAACGTGATAACATGGGGTGGTGATGGTGCTGGTTCACCTCCTTGAGATTCTCGAGGCAGGCATTCTCTTTCCGGTATTCGGAATATTGTTGTCACCGATTATCGCAGCCGCTGCCATGGCGCT
>JANONN010000387.1:0-2316 GCA_031420835.1 Ignavibacteriales bacterium
CGACAGGAAAGAAAGGAGGCAAAGAGCACCACGCTCTTGCCTATTTAGCGGGATTGGCGGCGCGAGTGAATGCCTTTGGCGTTGCCACCAACGACGTCATTGCGCACTATGACTTCTCCGCCGGTCACTTCATAGCGGAAAGTGGAAGCGTCATCGGCCTTTTGCCAAACGTCTTTGGCATTGTTGAGACGAGCGGAACGTTCGGCAGCTCACTTCCGAACATCGCAATGCTCTCTGCGATCAAGGTCTTGATAATTCCTTCAACGTTTGTGAGCGTCGGTTATCGCTTCCCAGTTTCAACGCAGCGCGAGTTCCGGAACCAGCTCTATCTTCAGGTGGAGATCGGCCATCACTGATCTCTCAGAGCCGCACATACATCATAGCTATGATGGGATGGTTCTAAGCTATGGTGCAACGTATGCCGTAAGACATTCACAACACAAAGGAGGTAGCAATGCAGCGTTCATTTCTTTGGCTCTTGGTTGTATCGTTCGTTTTTGTTTCTTGCTCACAGAAGGAGGACGAACGGGAGCACACTACAACGGACAAAGCCGTTTCGGCGGAGCCAGCCCGGGCTTCGTCTTATACTTGTCCGATGCACTCTGATGTCGTTTCAAACGAGCCGGGCACTTGCCCGAAGTGCGGCATGAATCTCGAACAACAACAGGCAACAGAAGGGATGGCCGCGGGGGGTCAAGAGCTAACTGCCAATGAAAAGATCAAGCAAGCCAAAAAACTTCTTGCTACAGCAAAGGACGAGATGGCTCGCGACGGCTCATATAAATGCTGTGTTGACATTCCGTGCAATCAATGCGCCCTTGATCACCAAAGCTGTCCCTGTTACAACGATCTCAAGAAAGGAAAACCGGTCTGTCTAGAATGTTATGGCGGCTGGCAACGGGGAGAAGGAAAGGATAAGAACATTGATCCCAAAAAGGTGAAAACAACCTTTAGCGATCATAAGCACTAGAGAACCTATTAGAGCGAAGGGCTATTCATCGCCGAAGCATTGGTACTCTACCTTCCCACGCCGATGCTTCATACTGTAGGCTCAGCAAGAAGGAGGAGTCCGAATTGCCCTAGCTCTTTTCTTGCAAGATGGAAAATCATCAAGCACAAATAATTTTGAGTTCTCGAAAGGAGATCACTCGATGAAATCGCCAAGACTATTATCAATGACTCTTGCTGCCACTACATTGATAACAGCGCAGGGGTATGCCCACGACGCCTGGTTGGCGGCAAAGTGGAACAAGGACAAAACGCAGATCCTCATCTCCGCTCTCGTAGCTGAACACTTCCCGCAAGGAGAACCGATCAAAGGCTTGCAGCGCTTTCTCGATCCGCGCGCCTACGTGATCGGCGGTAATTCAATTGCACTCGCGGGCGATCCATCAGACTCGACACTGCTTGGCTCGCTCTCCCCTGCAACTTCAGTCGTTGTTGCGACCGGCGTTAAGCAGCGGGAGATCAAGTTCAAGCGTGATCTGGCCGAGCGCTATCTCATCGAAGAAGTGGGACTTACAAAGCAGGAGGCCGCCGCATTCCTGACCCCCGGCGTACAGGAATTTGACGAAACATACAGCCGCTTCCTGAAAACAGTAATTGCCCTTGGTCACGAGGGAGCGGCTCCCAAAGATTCGGTATTGGGTTTGCCGCTGGAGCTTGTTTTAGTCTCATGGAAAAAGGAAGTCGGTGACCGAGCGATGCTTCACTTTCGATTGCTCGACAACGGAAAACCAGCGGCAAACGCGCCCGTTCGTGTGCTGGTAAATGGAAAAACAACCGTTGTAAGAACAGACACTCAAGGCGAAGCACACACATCAGTTGAGATGGGACATCCGATTCTCCTCGCACGCATTCAAGTCACCAAACTCGGCGAGAATCGCTTGCACGGGCTGTGGACGAATCTGGCAATCTATCGACTTGAGAAGCAATAATTAGTAACTGATGTTACGCAGTTACTCTTTGTAGAAGCCCGAAATTAGAAAAACTATCTATGGATAAAGCACACACCCCTCAATCCCCTCTCCCCTTGCCACTATCCATCGCTGCAGAGGGGACTTTTTCACGGGTTGTGGGTAAGCTGTCCCTTCTCGTGCGTAAGCACGTGCGTTGAGAGAGGGGAGCAGGGGTGTGTCTTCATACGATTTCACCAAGTTTACGTAACATCAGTTAGTAACTGATGTTACGCCGTGCCTGCGGCAGGCAGGCAAAACAGGTATGCCACCCTTTCAGGGTTTCTTGTCGTTGGCTATTGAGTTGGTCGGGGTGCTGCCCCGACCTGAAGTATATGACCCTTTCAGGGTCTATTGTGCG
>JANONN010000388.1:0-9765 GCA_031420835.1 Ignavibacteriales bacterium
TCGGCAAACCTGAAGCGATCACGGGGGAGATGGTGAAGGAAGGCGTTGTCGTGATTGACGTGGGAATCAATCGAGTGGAAGATCCAACCACAAAAAGCGGACATCGCATTGTGGGAGATGTTCACTTCGAGTCTGTTGCAAAGAAAGCCGAAGCCATCACGCCTGTCCCCGGTGGCGTTGGCCCCATGACGATTGCAATGCTCTTGAAGAACACACTGAAGGCGGCAATAGATCTCACTTCGTGAGTGCTCGCGCTACAAGGGAGTTGGCGCGTGTGGTTCAGGAGTCCCCGTGCTTGTGTCTCCCTACAACTCCTTCACAGCTTTCAAACTCCGTAAGCTTTATGGACAGGAGAAACAATGAAAACGAAACTTGATTCCTTTGAACGACAGATTGAGAATGCCGCAAACATATATCGACCACTTCCGAAGAAAAAGCGACGAAAGGTGGATGCGATTATTGCTCGGGTACGGAAGAGCCACACGGTCAATATACGGATTGCGGAGAGCGTTTTGGAAGAACTAAAACGACGATCCCAGGAAGAAGGTCTCCCATACCAGACTTTGATTTCGAGCATCCTCCATAAGTATGTAACCGATCGCCTGGTTGACGAAGAATCCATTCGTAAGTCCCTCCGATTGCTGCAACAATAGATTCACTGCCCTTCGTGGCGACCGAACTGGCCTCGGCATTAATTCGTGGATTAACGTATTTCGGTTCTGTCCTATGTTCTCGGGCCGACAGGTGTTCAGATTTGGCAATTGCGAAATTAAGCTGGCCCTCGCTAAAGACACTAAGATTTCCGCTCAGTGGCTCATTGCTCGTTCGTACACCAAGAAACGCCAGAAGATCAACCCGAATATCACATCTACGACCATGCCGGGTGCAAGAAACGAAACCAGTTCCATTGGCGGCTTATCGACAACAATCGAGTATACAAACACAACGCTCATTGCGAGTTTAGCCCACATCAGCACTTTTACGAAACTCCGGTGGCCGTGCAAATTTCTCGCAATGACCCACTGCATGCACCCAAAGAAGAAGATGGACATCAGGTTCAAGTGGATGAAGAGTGGATAGCGCGGCGGTTCGATGTTCAGAAGCGTTGGCAACGAACTCGTCATGACCAACAACGCCGCCGCAATAGCGAAGTTCCAACCTGCGCCTACATAGAAAATGATTCTGTAAAGCTTATCTGATTCCATTTTTACCTCCGTAGATGACCTGCATTCAACTCGATTGTTTGTTGGTGTTGCTTAAGTACCTAGTTCTCACTGAAAAAGTCTCAGTCAGTCTGAGCGTAGCGAAGGGTAAGCAAGTGCAGAGGGCGAAGTCTGGCAAAGCCACCCCTTTGGGGGAAGACTGCTCAGAGCATATTTCGACTTCCTCCTGATAAACAACATCAGGACTGCGCTCAACATGACCATGTTGTTGCTTTTTCATCGAGAACTACTTAGCTCTTCCACGACTCCCGTCCAGCCAACCGGGATAGAGATTGAACATATCCATCTGTTGGCGGAGGGGTGTGGTGTCAATGAGTGTTTGAATCTCATCTCGTGTTTGTCTTTTCCACGTCACATCCATATTGGCGAAGCCATAGACAAGCGCAGCAACAACCGCCGCGTTGATCTTTACCTGCCGCATATCAACTTTGTCGTAGGTGTCCGACTCGGCGTGGTAGTTTGGACCGTAGTTGTACGGATCGTGGTTGCCGACTAGGTTCGCGACCCCCTGCATCATGAAATCATAATTGTCTGTCCCGACGATTGGCATATTGATGTGTTCAAAGGGACCGAGTCCGGCGACGGGCTCGAGAGCCTTTTCAACGGCAGGGAGAAGCTCAGCGCGACCATTTGTAAAAAAGCCGGAAATCCGTCCGCTGCCGATATCGATCGAGCCGGCTATCACGTGTTTGTCCAATTCCTTTACGTGGTCTTGCGCGTAACGCCACGAGCCGATCATCCCATGTTCTTCCGAATTCCAAAGGACAAATCGGATTGTGCGATTTGGCTTCAACCCGAGTCGTTTGATCTGGCGCGCAATGTCAATCATCATCACCACGTTACAACCGTTGTCATTTCCGCCTGTGCCGAGTCCCCACGAATCAAGATGCGCTCCGATCAACACAATCTCATCCTTCTTTTGGTTCCCAGGGATTTCTCCGATCACGTTGTAACTCTCGAACGGACCTCGGTCATCAACATCAATCTTGGCGTTGAGTAAGAGTTTCTTTCCGCCGCGAAGAAGTCGAACGACGCGCATCGCTTGCTCCCGCTCCATGATGAGCATTGGATGTTTGTTGTCGGGTCCGAGCGATGCGTTGTGCTGGTAGAGGAGTCCCATGGGTCGCGAGGACATATAAACGACGCCAAGCGCTCCTGCCGCAATCGCGCGTTGTTCTGTTCCGACTGCCTCGGCGTATTCGCGGAAGAGGCCGTCAATGTCTTTGAGCTCTTCTGTTTCCGCAAGAACCCAAGCCTCCTTTACAGATTGACCCGCCCCCACAAATTCCGCTTCCGATCCGTGCCCGACCGCAACGATGGGAGCGGTCAAGCCGTTGGGTGGTGTCGAGCTAGAAAAGGTCAACGCTACGACATTGACATCGAACGAAACGTCGCCGGTCACTTTCGTATCTGAAGATCGTTCGAGCCAGAAACGTGGCGTCTGAAATGCCTCTTTCTTTGCTCCTACACCTGCTTCCTTGAATTTTTGCATGCCCCATTCGACTGATTTCAAATTTGCTTGCGAACCTGCGGGGCGTCCGCCAATCTCATCGCACAACTGGCGAAGGTCTTCCCCGAGCGGCGTGTTCCCAAGCATCGCGGCAACAAGTCGCTCCACATCCGACTGTTGCGCCGTGAGCGTTGGAAGGAAGAAAAGAAAGAGAAGAGAAAAGAAGAATGGATGTCTGCGTGATGGGTTCATAGCCTCCTCCGTATTTGTGGAAATATTTCTCGGAAAGGGCTGAAGTCCTTGTCCGTTGTGTGTTGAGATATTCGTAATCCCCGACCTAAAGAGCTTGTGTTGTTGGCCGGGACTCCTGTCTAGGCTCTCGTGGTATTTTCACACAGCCTGTAAAGGTTGGGACTATTCACCTATGGAAAGATGTCTTAACCGTTCAACCGATCTTCCCATGAAGCCACCGGTCAACCCAAGCGAGTTTGTCTTGGAATTGCTCCTTGTCGGGCGGACGGTTTTCCATTTTCGGATGCGGCATCTCGAAGAACGAGCCATCTCCTTTGACGGCAATCCCGTTCCCCACTTCGATGTAACAAAATCCTTTCCCGTCAAAACTTTCTGCAGCGTCCAGCACGCCGAATTCAACCGCAATGTGCTGAGCTGCTATTATTCCGTGCGACGCGGCAAACACGCCGGCTTTTGGAAGACTGAGCGGAATGTCTGGCTTGTAGCGTCCCGGGAGTGGAACAGAAGTAATGTCCCCAATCGCGTACACGAGAATGCTGGATGTAACGCCTTTCACTCTCATTGTTTTCGGATCAACGGGGATCCATCCGCTTTGGTCTGTTAGGCCGGCTTCTTGCACGGGACGCGGAGCGACGTGTGGAGGAATGGCAATGAGCAGATCGTAGGCGGTTTCACTTCCATCTTCAAAGAGAATCGATCGGTGCTCGCCATCAACGCTCTTTGTCTTTTTCATCGGATGGTACGAAATGCCACGCTCTTCCAAGAGTCCACGGATGAAGCTTCCAATTTCTGGTCCCGCTGTTGCCATAGGTGAAGGCTCGACGGTGTAGATGCTCAATCGCGTTCGGTTTCGCAGGCCGCGCTGTTTGAGTGTGTGATCCAACAACATTGCCGCTTCGTACGGAGCAGGTGGACACTTGAACGGAGTTCGGGGAATAAGAATAACGATCTCTCCACCGGCGAAATGCTTAAGAACACCGCCAAGATGCAACGCGCCGTCGAATGTGTAGAACGTCTTTGCCGCCGATGAGAGTCCGGGAATGCCATCCATTGTCACGTCGGCTCCGAGCGCGATAACAAGACATTGGGCTGTGAACTGTTCGCGTGACGTGGTGACAATGCCGCGCTCAAGATCAATCTGCTCGATTTCGGCTTGATGAAAAATAATGTCGGAGGGGAGGAGAGACTTCCGCGACCGCGTGATTTCACTTGGAGTTTTCTCTCCGAGCATCATCCACGTTTTGGTTGCCCCGACGTAGAAATCGGGCGACTTGTCAATGATGGTGATTGGAAAGTCTGTTGGGAGTAGTCTCCGCAGCGTCGAAGCTGCCGCTAAGCCTCCAAACCCAGCACCAAGAATGATCGTAGATGGTTTCATAGGAATGAACAATGAAGAATGAGCAATGAACAATGAACAACAAACGATAAGAGTTCAGATGCCGAATCTGATCCCTGCGTTCAGAGCGTAATGGTTATACCAATCTCCACCCGCATTGTAGGCGGAATAGATCGCAATGACCTCAATCGGGCCGAAGGAAACGGGAATCCCGGCCTGCACACCGAAGCCGGTGAGCGATTGCTCAGAAATGCGGACCGTCGCCTCGCCCGTGACATTGGGAGCTTGAAATGAACCTGTCACTTCAACTACGCTCTGACTGACGAGGAACAGACCGGCCCCAACTTGTGCATCGACTCGCAGTCCGACTGGAGGATTGATGACCGCAAACCGGGCAGAAGGAACAAGCTCGATCACAGTCTGGCTTCCCGTCGCGTTCTTGAGTGTGTATGTGTAAGTGGTATTCGGATCAAGTTCCTTTAGCCAGCCCTCTCCATCCACACTCCAGCTATGGTAAGCGATTCTCCCGCCCAGTGTAAGTCCGGGTAACGAAATGAATCCATGCGCTGCAACGTTCAAACCCGTATTCCAGAGATTCTCCGTTTGCGTGCGAGAGTCTTTCGAAATGCCACCAACTATGCTCAACGCAATACCCTGACTAACTGCAGACTGCGATAGCAAACAAGCCAGCACAATAATCCCCAACAAGTGACGATGTTTCATGATGAGCCTCCGTCAATTGAAAAGAGTTACGAATGAATTACAGTATAGTTCTACATTCTCCAAAGATACGACATCTTCAGAAAGAACCCGCGCCGCGTTTCCAGAAACTGGTCGGCGTTGACGTAGGCGGTCGTATCCCATTTGATGCGCTGATAAAGCGACCCATAGCCAACATGAACAACGGTGCCGGGAATATAAGTAAATGATGCAAGAAAATCGCTCAAGAGTGTTCTGCGGAACTTATTGTATTCAAGAACGCCACGGAGGAAAAGATACTTATTCATTTGATAGGTGAGTCGCGTCCGGGCGAGCGGGTACTCGTAAATTTTCTGCCCGTCCGATTCGCGGTAGAAATCAACGTATGTTATGCTTGAATTCAGTTCAAGTTGATTCCACGGCTGGTACGTGAGGCTTGCGGTGGCACGACTGCTCTGCCCTTGATACGGTGCTGCGGAAAAGAAGATCGCTTTCTCATTTCTGTACTGCAATGTCAGGTTGATCTCCCTCGTAACCTGTCCTCCTCCCGACACCAGGAAACCGTTTCTCCGAAAACGCTGATTCAAGAAAACCTCAGTCGCGTACGCATAACGCACCCTAAAGTTCAATCCCCGAAGGAAGACATGAGAGAGCGATGCGGCGTTTGATGTCTCCCACAGTTTGCTAAAGTCGTCCCGCGTTTGCGTTGATGAAATCTCAAGATCAATTCGGCGGAGGATGTCTGATGCAGGATAGAACTTAGGTCTGACAATAGCGCTGAAAGCCGAGATGCCTGTCCGAATAAGATAACCTGCCTCGGTAGAAAAGTTTTGAGAGACTTTGCTTGCACCAATTCCGTAGTCCAAGTCGCGAGTGCCGTATCGGTATGTGACCGTTGCCGCAAGTCCCGACAGAGTTGAAGATGAATCAGTCTGCTTTGTTTGGGAGAACAACGCATGATATTCGATGAAGCTTGAATTCGTCACTCGCATTGTTCCGTCGGAGCCGCCGACCCTGTTAAACCGGTTTTCATACTCGCGCCCCGTGTATATGCCGCCGATGTAGCTGTCGTCGGTCAACGTATGTTTGTAACGCACGATGGGAAAGTGCGCGCGTTGGCCGGTCGGGTTTGAGCGGGCGTCGAGCAGTTCATCAACTGAATAAATCGTGGCAAGAGTGCTCTTGGCCCCGAGTTTTCCGGAAAGCTTCAAGCCGAGAAGCGGATTGATGATCGTTCGTGTGTGTACCGCCGCTTGAAGAGGGTTGGCGCCAAACGCACCCGCACCGGCGATGTTAAAGATCTCATTCCCCTCAAGAAAGAAGGGCCGTTTTTCCGCAAAGAAAAGTCCCGCACGCAAGTTCACATCCACTTGTCCCGCGTCCGCCTCTATCTGACTGAAATCTGGATTGTAGGTCGCGTCGAGGATCAAGTCGGATGTGATTCCGTATTTTGCAGTGAGGCTCAGATCGCCTCGTTCATTCTCTCGCGAAAGCTTGCCGGATTGTGCCGAGTAGCGTTGGCCGTACGTTGCTGCGGGGAGAAGCTCGAATAGCGTGTAGTATTCGAGATCGTGGTACTGGATCGGTTTCATTTGAGTCAGAAACGCGTAGCCTCGCTTCGGATCGAGCGGGGGGGAGGTTGCCTGCTCCGATCTCCGGGCGACGCGGCGCTCAAAGATCACTCCCATCTCAACCGGATTCTTGTCCGCGTAACGGATGCTCTTTAAGGGAATTTGAATCTCTATTGTGTAGCCGTCGTTATTGACTTTGCCCGCGCTGTACCAAATGTAGTCAACGCTATGATCCTCGCCGCCGGCAGCAAAACGGCTGTCTGCCTGAATGCCCAGCGGATTGACGTAAAATCCATAGAGGGACTGCTGATCGTTGAACGAGTCGAGATTAATGCATACCCAATCATTCGGCCGGATATTATCCCGGCTTGTGATCTCTGCCTTGATGGTAGAGGGATCGGGATCGAAACAGCGAAACGCGAAATAAAGATTCTCGCTGTCGTAGGCCGTCAGTACGTGGGTTGATTCAGGCATCTCCTTTCCGAAATCGGGTATGAAGGTTTTGAAACCGGAAACCCACGGTGCGTCTTGCCAGACATGATCATCGAGAGACCCATCTATGACAGGCGCTACGGACGTACGAAGCGGCTTTATCGGATCTTGTGCAAGGACGTTTGAGAGAAAAAAGGGGAGAAGAGCAACAGAAAGAGTGCGAGATAACGTGGAAACGTAATTCAGAGCGGTAGTCCTTTCGAATAAGTGGTGGCAAAGATACGAGAAAAAATTGGATTTTGTTGCTTGTAGAAGGAATTTGTTTGTTGATGGATGGATTGTGTTCGGGGACTTCCGCCTTGAGCTTGTCCAGGGGTTCAGGCCATCGTCATCGAATGTCACACTGGCGAAAGACTTCGACGAGCTCAGTCGAGTCGCAGGTGTCCAGATGCTGAGTTTGTTCAGGAGTCCCGACACACCGGCTCTCCCGACAACTCTCCGAAGGAGTCTCCGTAGGAGTCCTTACGGACCTTCGGACCTTCACAGTCCAAACAGATAACTCAGGTTGGGTCCTTCAGAACCGTGGCGATCGACTGTAATATCTTCTCGGCAGTGTACGGCTTCGAGAGAAACGCGTTCATTCCCAATTCCTGCGGCTACGGTGAAGAGCATTCCGGCGCACAGAATGATGAAGGTGGGTGCTGTGTGAATCGCCATGATAGTGTACAACGCCGGTCCCGTCAGTTCCACGAGGGTGAGCGCCATGGATTTCTTCTTGAGCCTTATGTCCGCCTTTTGAATTGAGTGTACGTCGCAGCGCGGCGTGTGAAAGCAGTAGCAGATAGATTTATTTATTTTTCACACGAACAGATGAAGCTTTCAGTCCAGAGCTTTGATGAATTCTTGGCCTCAATCTGACGAATGATTCGAATAATTGCGCGGATGCATTTCCAAAGGAATGTTCGAAGTTTTCCCTCCAAGGTATCGGGCACTGGTCCTGTCTCCGCAAAACTGATTTTGTGGAATCCAGCTAACGTTAGAATGTGTTCGAGTGAGTCTTGCGTAAAAATGGTTTGATGCGTGAGATCACCATAAATAACTTGTCCCGGGAAAAGGCCTTGACCGTTCGGCGTTTGAAGAAGCAAGACGCCACCCTTGCGAAGCGCTCGAAATATCAAAGGGAAAAGCTTCAGGAGTTCCTGTTTCGTGAAGTGCTCGACAAAATCCAGAGCAACGATGGCGCTGTACCGCTGCTTCTTGGCGGACAGAAACTGAAAAGCATCTGCCACTTTCGCATGAAGTCCGCGCGAATGTGCAAGTCTTATTTGCTCTTGCGAAACATCAATGCCCTCAACGTTCTTGAAGCCTTGGTTAGTCAAGAACTCCAGGATGTAACCGGGGCCGCAGCCAAGTTCAAGGATCGGATCCTGTGGATTGAGGTGTTTCAGAACAGGAAAATATTTGAAACGACACCAGCTCCAGTATTCCTTGAGACGGCGTTCATCGCGCTGAAGCTGAACTGTCTTGAACTTCGAAACATATTGATCGTAGAGTTGCTTTCTGATGTCTTTCATTTTAGACTACTGTTCGTTGAAAGTGATGTTGTTGATTTTGCCCGCCTATAACAATGAGTGAAACACTGCAGTCCTGTTGTGAGTTCTTAGTTCTCCTTCTTTATCGTCGAGATATTCAACGATTTCATGATAGGACAAACTCTCGTTAATCCTGTCTTAAGAAAATACGCGATCAGAACTACGATGAGAATGAGTACGTAGATCGGAAGAATTGATTCGAGAATGAAATGGTATGCGACTAATCCCAGACACACGAAGCCCAAGATTATTCTTATGATTCTGTCCACCTGACCCACATTTTGTTCCCCTGACATCGAACCTCTTTATGGATGATTTGTGATTCAACTTAAGAGTCATTTGCCTTGTGTTCCACACGAAAGATGCTATAGATGCCCCATGGGCTTCCAAGTTGAGCAATATCTGAATTCTCAAGAATACGTTTCGAATAACCGTGCAGGGCAGCGTTCACCATCGCAAGACCGAGACCTCTCACCGTGCAGACAGCCTGCGGAAACAGGAATTTCCACAAGGGATACGGCCATGCTAATACTTTGAAGAGGGGCTTCACATTCTTCTGGCCATCGGTCGGTTTGATGAGTCCCGGTCTGAATAAGTACACCGCTTTGAAGGGGAGCTTCGTCAGATGATTTTCTGTTCTCCCTTTCACTCTTGCCCACATGAGGCGACCCTGTTCAGTACTGTCTGTTCCTGTTCCAGACACGTAGCAAAACGTCATCGTAGGATTGAGCCTCGATAATACTGTTGCTGCCTGCATCGTTAGGTCGTACGTGACCCTCCCGTAATCTTGCTCATTCATGCCTACGGAAGAGACTCCAAGACAGAAAAAGCATGCGTGATACCCTCGAAGATTCGCCTCAAGAGTGGAGTAATTGAAAAAATCGTGATGGATCAATTCCTTCAATTTGGGATGCGTCACAAGGCACGGCCGTCTGCCTATGGCTAAAACCGATTCTACGTTAGCATGGTTGAGGGCTTCGTAGAGAACTCCTTCCCCAACCATGCCTGTAGCTCCGAAGACGATCACTTTGATCTTCATTGTTTATCTCTTTTCAAATCAGGCGAAAGAGAGTACTGTATTCAGTGGGCTTAGAGGCCTTCTACAAGACACCGCGTGAGAAATGTCAAAAGTATCTGTTCACAAGGATGGGGATGATGAAATACGCCCAGGCCATCCCCGCGAACGTGAGTCCGCCCAGTGCGGCGACAC
>JANONN010000389.1:0-3981 GCA_031420835.1 Ignavibacteriales bacterium
TATCATTTTTTTTGTTTGAACAAAAGCACCTGCTTGTAAACGATAGAAGTAGATTCCGCTTGCCAAACCTGCTGCATTCCATTGCCGTGAGTATGTTCCAGCAGACAGCTCCTCGGAGACGAGAACCGATACCTCTCTCCCCAAAGCATCAAAGACCTTCACTGATAGAAATGATTTTGATACAAGACTGAATGAAATCGTCGTCGACGGGTTAAAGGGATTCGGATAGTTCTGCTCCAAACTGAAAGTCGTTGGCAAGTGAGTTGAAGTTCTTTCTACAGCGGTAGTTATCTCTGCGAGTGGTCTCCTCCATACGCTGCCATCAGTCCCGGCAAAGAGATTCGTCCCCGAGACGGCAAGAGAATAGACATAACCCCCGTAGGGTCCATTGGTTTGGATCCATTGGGCAAGCAATGGATTCGTAGTGGTGAATAGGCAAAATACCACAAATAGGAATCCCAGCCCGACCGATGGCTGGCGGGCGCCGCAGCGGACAAGTCCGAAAATGTTTTTCATCTGTTTCTCCTTTCGTGAAATAGTGAAGGGCAATTGCAACTAACTAGAAGACGACGATTTACCACTTTGCACCGGGAATCGAACGATACACTAACTGCATATCCGCGACAAGTTGACGCAAATGCTCTGTGTGATTTCCTTTTCGTCCCCCTTTCATCACGCCAAACCAAGCTTCACCTTTGCCTTACCAAATCCGCCTTTTGGATCCGCTGCTGTTTAGCGGGATGACGTGAGCGTCGCTGTTACAGTGTTAGCTGCCGTGCACACGCTGTTGGGAAAGGAAGTCTTTCAACTGTTTGGCGGCTTCTTTCATCTTTTTCAGATATGCGGCCTTGTCTTTCCAATAGAGGACGGCTTGCTTATCCCGAATCTTGCGTGTCATCTCCACAGCATTAATCGTTTCAGTTTTCATACAATACCTCCCGTGGACTGCGAATGTCTATAAGCGGATAACGTGAATAAGTAAAAGCATGGTAGAACCGGCCATCATGTCATTCCCGAATGCTTTTGTCGGGAATCCATACTGCGGATGCCCGCCTAAAATCCGCGGGCATGACAAAGTGCTTATTGATTTATTCAATGCATTTCTGAGACGCAACCAAATGCTGACCTGATTTCCGCTAACTCACAAGAAGAACATTTTACCACTTTGCTCCGGGAATCGAACGATACACTGACTGCATATCCGCGACAAGCTGGCGCAAATGCTCAGTGTGGTTTTGTTTTCGTCCCCCTTCATCGGCTGCACATGTAACGACATAACTTCCGTTTGCACTGCGGACGGGGACTTTGAGCGTGGCGCCTTCCAGCACAGGAATGACTCGCTTCAACCACTCAGATTTGAGAATGTCATTCCCGGCAAACACTCTCGCAGCTACAAGTTCTTTCTCTCCGTCAATCGTCTCAAACATCCCAAGCGCCTGAGGGAAGGCGGCATCAACTGCCTGTTGCATTCTTTGATGACTCTCCTCCGTCGCGTCACCGAGTCGCTCAACAAGTCCCTGACTATGCAGAATGTGGTACGCCTCCTCCCGAGACAGTTTCTCTGCGATTTCTCTGACTGAAGGGAAGGCACTATCCATGAGCATCTTCAACCGTTCTTCTTCAGCCACATCGAAAAGAAATTGCCGAACAACCGTGTAAGCAAAGTCGCCCTTCGGATACGCCACAAAACGGCAGCAGGTGAAATCACTCCACTCTCGCGCAAACCCCATCGAATCGGGATGATCGCCGCCGAGCTCATGATAGAGCGTGAACCATACGAGCGAATGCCCAAGCTCGTCCTGCGCGATGTTGGAGAATGCAATGTCCTCTTCAAGGATCGGCCCGTAGCCAGTCCACTCCGAATCCCGATGTCCTAACACTAACTCGTCGTCGGCAAGTGTAAGGATAAATCGCTTGAGAGTTTCTTGAGAAACATTCTGTGGGATTTGAACGGTCATTCGGATTCTGTTTTTGCGGGGGCGTCGAAAGCTTTCGGGTCGCGATAGCTTTTGTCAGTTGATTGAGCAAAGAAGCTCTCGTCCTGATAATCGGTCATCGTAATGTCGCGGCTCCTTGCCACCCAGATGCTGACGCACTTCAATCGTCGGGCAAATTGATCGCGCGCAAGTTGCAACGCCATTTCGGGATCTGGGGCATGGACAGAACCGACATGCTCATGTGGGTCACCACGTCGCGCCTGGTGAAACACTTCGTATGTCTCCCATTGAGTATCAGACATCAGGCGGCCTGTCCGCCGCGCGCTTGCGGAAGGCGGGCGACTGTTTTTCGTTTGGCTGCGAGAGCTTCGCGCACCCAACGGCCTTCCTCGTGAGCGCGACGGCGAACTTCTAACCGTTCTTTGTTGCACGGTCCGTCACCATTCACAACACGCTTCAGCTCATCCCAATCGGGGGGCGTAAAATCGTAGTGACCAGTTTCCTCATTGAACTTGCAGTTCGCATCCGGAACAACCAGCCCTAACGCTCTGATCTGCGGCACAATATGATCAACATACTCTTGCCTCACTTGATCGTTCGTCTTTGTCTTTATCCGCCATCGAATCGCTAGCGAAGTGTGGTCGGACATCTTGTCCGGAGGCCCCGACATCATCAGCGTCGGATACCACCAGCGATTGATCGAATCCTGCGCCATCTGCTTCTGCTCGCGTGTCCCTTTCGCCAACGCCACGACAAGGTCATACCCCTGCTTGATATGAAATGCTTCTTCATAGCAAATGCGTTTCATCGCTCGAGCATAAGCGCCGTACGAGCTTTGTGCGAGCATCGATTGGTTGATCACCGCTGCCGTATCCACAAGCCAGCCAATTGTGCCAACATCGGCCCAGCTCGGTGTAGGATAGTTGAATACGTTGGAGTATTTCGCTTTTCCGCTCAGAAGCTCGTCGAGCATTTCTTCGCGTGATTTCCCCAATGTTTCCGCGGCACGATATAATAATTGACCGTGTCCCGCCTCATCCTGAACTTTTGCCACAAGCGTAAGCTTCCGACGAAAACCCGGAGCGTACGGAATCCACTTCCCTTCAGGCAGTTGGCCAACGATCTCGCTATGGGCATGCTGGCCAATCATGCGGATGAGATTCTTTCGGTATTCATCGGGCATCCAATCACCAGGCTCGACCTTCTCGCCGCGTGCAATCCGGGCTTCGAATTCTGCGAGCAGTTGTTCTTTGGTCTTCTCCGCCATGAACCCTCCGATAGTGTACGATTCTTCAAAAAGACTATGGAAAATATAGCATTATTTTGTGAGAGAAGTTAGTCGGTAGTCGTAGCCCTTAGGCCATTTTGCGAGACAGACTGTGGGAAGGTAAACTATTAAGAAGCAGCAAACTGGATAATGAGCTTTACCGCAGCAATGAGCAGAACAACTGCAAGGAGCCTACGTAATAGGACTGAAGAGAATTTGTTCGCACCTGCATAGGAACCAACTAAGCCACCTACGAAAGCGACGACTGCAAGTGGAAAGAGATCACCAGTCTCGATGACACCACGGGCTGCGCGACCCGCAAGACCGGCTATCGAATTCACAAGAATGAATAACGCTGACAACGCGGCGGTTTGCTTCGTCGAAGCGACATTCATAAGAATCAATAATGGGCTAAGGAATATCCCACCCCCAACTCCAATAACTCCGGAAACGACACCGATGCCACCCCCAAGGACAATTGCCCACAACCTGGAGAGATGTTTCAATCCCCTTTGGTCGGAACTGGTTGAGTCAAATCCCAATCTGTATGAAGTGAAAAGAAGAACGATTGCAAGAAAGAGAAAATAGAATCGATCAGGAATGGTTGCAAGACCGCCAACGAATGCGGCAGGAATCGAAAGAAGAATAAACGGTAAGGCCATTCGCAACGAAAAGTGGCCCGCCCGGACAAACGAGACCAACCCAACACCTGCTACGAGGATATTGAGAAGAAGTGCGGTGGAAGACATCACCGCCGGTGTGAAGGCAAAAAACGAA